>DASXMZ010000460.1:0-6667 GCA_036495385.1 Mucilaginibacter sp.
CTAACCGAATGGATTGCTGAAATAAATGCGCTCGCAAGCAAAACCGAACCGGAAAAGAAAACCTGGCTGCTAAACTCATGGGCCGTGCTGGACAGCCAGGAGCGCTTCGTATTCAACAAACTATTAACCGGTGGTTTTAGAGTTGGCGTTTCGCAAAACCTGGTAATAAAAGCACTGGCCGAACTTTCCGGTATCGAAGCGGCTACGCTGACTCATCGCATAATGAGAAGCTGGCAGCCCGAAACCTATCAATACTCGGAGTTAATACAGGAAACGGGTGCTTCAGATGATATATCCCGCCCGTATCCGTTTTTTCTGGCATATCCTATACAGGAAACGTCCGAAAAACAAAAGACAGCGGAGGAATTAGAAGATGCGTTAGGAGATGCCGGGGAATGGCAGGCTGAATGGAAATGGGATGGCATACGCGCTCAGATGATAAAACGCGGCGGCAGGATATTTATTTGGAGCAGGGGTGAAGACCTTTCGACAGACAAATTTCCTGAATTGCACCCTTTTTTGAATGCCCTGCCTGATGGAACAGTTATAGATGGTGAATTATTAAGCTTTCGAGACGGCTTGCCAATGCCTTTCAATTTATTGCAAACCCGGATAGGTCGCAAAAACCTGAACAAAAAGATACTTGAAGAAAGTCCGGTAGCAGTTATCGCCTATGATTGCCTTGAATTCAGTGGCGAAGACATCCGGTATAAAACCCAATCGGAACGCAGGTTGATATTGGAAAGCCTGCAATCGGCAACGCCATTTCCGAGAATATTTAATATATCAGCCTTAATTCCGTTCAGTAGCTGGGAAGAACTGGAAGTCATAAGAGGCAAATCAAGAGCGATGGTTGCAGAGGGAATTATGCTGAAACGTAAAAGCGCCGCCTACCAGGTAGGCAGGAAACGCGGCGATTGGTGGAAGTGGAAAATAGATCCCCTTTCGGTTGATGCAGTAATGATCTACGCTCAAAAAGGTCACGGCCGCCGCGCTGACCTCTACACCGACTATACCTTTGCAGTGTGGGATGGTGATAAGCTGGTACCTTTTGCAAAAGCTTATTCCGGCTTAACCGACCAGGAAATAAACAAAGTAGATAATTTTGTAAAACGTAACACGCTCGAAAAATTTGGCCCGGTACGGACAGTAAAGCCTGAATTGGTGTTTGAAATAGGCTTTGAAGGCATCAATAAATCTACCCGTCATAAATCGGGTATTGCTTTACGCTTTCCGCGGATACTGCGATGGCGACATGATAAACCCAAAGAAGAAGCGGATACGATTGAGAGTTTGAGGGCTTTGCTGGGAGAATGAACTATCTTTAATGTATGAGTTTATTTTGGCTAAAGCCCTTATCAATTGTTGCTTGTTAACCGTTGGCTAAAGCCGAACGGCAATGATTCATTGCCTTCCCTTTCAAGGGACGGATAAATAAGCAATCAGATATCGGCTTTAGCCAAACAAAACACACAATAGTTACAATAAAACTTAAGCAATCTATGTTCAAAATCATAGCTTTGGATATTATGATTTAAGCTTTTATCTCCATCAAAATGAACATCCTCCACATCCTCAACGGCGATGCCACTTTGCAAGGGTTTGAACAAACCGGGCTAGAGGGCGATACTATGATTTGGCGCGAAGTACTTTCGGAAGGGCCACTGGAGGAAAATATTTCATCGGCCGGTTTTTGGAAAAACCGCCAGGACTGGATTTGCAGAGGCTTTAATGAAACCGCCGAAGGCTACCAAGAAAAAATGCTTGATCGGTTGGCAAGTTTAAGCGAACCTTACGATGAAATTAACCTTTGGTTTGAGTTCGATCTTCACTGCCAGGTGAATATGCTGGGGGTAATGACCTATCTTAAACAGAAAACCGACCTATCGGCGCCTGCCATCTATTTAATCTGCCCGGCAGATTTTCCGAACAAGGAAAATTTTATGGGCATGGGTGAACTTACGGGTGAGGAGCTAGAATATCTTTATGACAACATACGGATACAGCTTGGCGAAGTCGACTTTGTAATAGCGGAAGAAGCCTGGGCAGTGTATGTAAGTAATAATGCTGAAAAATTAAACCATTATTTGAACATCAATCAATTTTGGGGCGGCCTGCATTTGTTAAAACCTGCGTTGGAAGCACAGCTTAAGCGATTAAAGGTAAATGAAAACGGCTTGAATTATGTAGAGCAGAAATTACTCGACATTTACAGAAGCGGCTTAAAATCAAAGGCAGAGATTTATCGAGCCTTTTGGGTCACACAAAAAATTTATGGCATGGGCGATATGGAGATTGATATTTACCTGGGTAGGCTTAAGGATAAGGGGGTAATTGATTTATAAAAACAAAAAGGGTGTCATGGTGAGCTCCGTCGACCATGCGGGTAAAAGCCTTTACACCATGCATCACCACTTGCCAGGTAAACGATTAATCAAGTCGCCACTAAGCATCCGTCAGCCCCGCGCGCCGTGGTTCGACGGGGCTCACCATGACACCCCTTTTGTCGTTTCCTTTTATAATTTTTTCGAAATTTAACGCGCAGCAGCTCTCTTATAGGTCATCGCCACGTCGCTGCAATTGTTGGCGATGGTTCACTCTCATTTTTCAGCCTGTCAATCGCGGTAACTACGTATAAATATGTTTTTCCTTTTTGGACAGTGTTATCCCTGTAGAAGGGGTCGTCGTTATATTGTATGTGTTTGATATATTTAGGATCAGTCAGGTCTACTTTTTCATCTCCGTCAAAACGATAGATCACATAGCCGTAAACCGGTTCTTTATCTTTGGCAGGCGAAGGAGCTTCCCATTTCAATTCCACTGTGTTTTTTACTGTGGTTGCCGTGAAATTTCTTGGCGCATTCGGCGGTATGGAATCTAACCACAGCATAACGGGTGGTAAAGCTTTGTGCCGGTAATAGGTTTCCCTGAGAGAATCTGTAAAGCCAAGCGGGTTATTTAGCAGTGATTTTGAACTGAAGTAAACAGTTCCCTCAACACGGGGATTATCGCGGATATATTTAATCTCATCCGGCACCGTGGCGGGATTTTTAAATTTATTTGCCTTGTGTTCATTAATACGGTATGCAGCCAGGCCAATATACAAATGCCTGTTATAAGTGTTATCGCTCCACCAATCGAGCAATACATCAAACGGCACATTCCGATCGCCGATGGGCCAGTAAATCTGCGGATTAATATAATCAACCCATCCTTCTTTTATCCACTTCCTCGAATCGGCAAACAGTTCGTAATTAGACGATCCGCCATGTGTATCCGATCCTTCGGGGTTTTGAAATTTGTTGGCCCATACGCCGAAGGGGCTTATACCAAACTTAACATGCGGTTTGTGCTTATGTATGCTATCGCTCAGTGTTTTTATCAGCAAGTCAACATTGTTACGACGCCAGTCATTAATATCATCAAAATCGGATCCATAAGCTTTAAAGGCCGCTGCATCGTTAATGTGCTGTCCGTCAATTTGGTATGGATAAAAGTAATCATCCATATGTACGCCGTCTATATCATAATTATCCACTACATCCAGTATCACTTTAACTATATATTCACGCACTTCGGGTATCCCGGGGTTAAAAAGCTTGATTCCGCCGTAGGTAAAAAACCATTCAGGTTTAAGCCTGGTAATGTGCTCCGGGCTCAGGGCATAGAATTTATTGTCGGTTGTTGCCCGATAGGGATTAAACCATGCATGCAATTCCATTCCCCTTTTATGTGCCTCGGCAATAGCAAATTCAAGCGGGTCATAGGCAGGATTGGGGCCCTGACCTTGTTTCCCCATAAGCCATTTCGACCAGGGTTCACGGCTTTTAGCATAAAAAGCATCCGCGGCAGGCCTTACTTGTAACATAACAGCATTTATTCCCGATTGCTGGTGGAAGTCGAGCCGATCAATTAGTTCTTTCTTTTGCTGGTCAACAGATAGTCCCGGACTGCTTGGCCAGTCGATATTTCCAACAGTGGCCATCCATACGCCTCTGAATTCGCGTTTTGGGTCGGGATCTTCAGCTGCGGGAGCACTGATTGGTTGAGCTTCTGCTTTAATTAGTATAAAAAGGAAAAAAATTGAGGATATAAAAAAACGGAAAATATGCATTAAAAAAGTATTACAACTGCAAATATATAAACTCACAGGATAGCCGTTTTAGTATTAGGCATAATAATTATGCGTATTTTGTGTTTTTAATGTTAATATGCTATTTTTACCGCCACCTAATTAAACTTAAAACATAACATATAAATTTAAGCCTATACCCCAATATGATTAAATAAATAATCATATTTTTTAGTATTATTTTAAACAAATTAGGAAAAAGGTTGTAATTTGATTAAATATGTAATCTAAAATTATATTTAATCGATAATTAACGGCTTTCATTAGCCATATTGAAAACTTAAAATTATTGCTATGGAAAACCAAACAGGGCAAACGCCAAAGAAAAACTCAAACGTTATTTACTTCCTTATAGTGGTTGTATTGGCATTGCTGGCTACCGATGTGTATTTGTATCTTCAAAAAAATAAATCGGATACAAAAATTGTTTACCAAAATGATGAAAAAACGAAGCTGCAAACTGAACTCGACAGTCTGGAAGCTCAGATTGAGCAGGTAAATACCGGGAAAGAAAAACTGTCAAAAGAAATGCAGGCAAAAAACGACTCGTTGCAAGCAAAAATAAAAGTTTTGCGCAGCGAACTTGCAAAGGGAAAGCTAACTGTGGCCGAGCTCGCCAAAGCACAGGAGGACGTTAAACAATTAAGGTATTTTGTAACCAAGTATACTGCTGATATTGAGGAGCTAAAAAAACAAAATGCTACACTTACCACTGAAAGGGATACATTAAAAACTAATTTAGCGACTGTCAGTCAAAAGGCCACAACACTCGAAAAGCAGAACCAGGATCTCGATTCAAAAGTGAAGGTAGGCTCGGCCATAAAATTAGCCACCTCTGATGTAGTTGCTTATAAGATTAAGAACAGCGGCAAAGAAGTTGATACTAAACGTTCGTCGGTTGCCAAAAAAATAAAGATCAATTTTACTGTTGCCAGCAATGACATAGCTGAAAAAGGTATGCATGATATTTTTGTACGTGTTATTGATCCTACCGGCAACCTGATTACAACAACCGATTCAGGTCCTTTTAATGCTGATGGCCAGGACCTTCAATTTACTTACAAAACATCTATCGACTTTAAAAACGATGGCAGTGGTTATACCATTGACTGGTTAAATCCAACTGCTTTCCAGAAAGGCGATTATACCGTTTTGCTGTATGCAGACGGTTTTACGATGGGAAAAACAGGCTTCGCACTGAAATAGTTCTTTAAGAAGAGCCAGGAACAAAGAGCCAGGAATCAAGATCGTAATTTTACTCTTGATTTTTGGCTCTTTCTTTTTAAACCAGCAACGCCCCCTTTGGCGAGGATAAATAGAAATGCCAAAGTAGCATGGTGGCGACAGTTCTATATGGCTGCCATTTTAAGGCGATCGATGCAACCTCTTCTTTGGTAGTTTCCGCCGGCAAATTTTTTATCCGTTTTAAAGCATTTACAGCAGCAAGATCGCCAATTGGAAATACATCCGAATGCTGTAATACAAACATCAGGTAAACGTCGGCAGTCCAGTTACCGATGCCTTTAAGTGCAATTAGTTTTGCTCGGACCATATCATCCGGCATTTCCTCCAGTGCGGCTAAATTTAATTGCCCGCTTACTAATGCTTCGGCGAGGTATTTAAGATAGCCTGCCTTTTGCCTGCTTACATAACAGGCCCGCATTTCTTCATCTGTAAGCAGAAGGAGCCTGGCTGGCGTTAATTCCTGAAGCCGTTCTTTAAGTTTATTCAAAGCCGATAACGCCGAAGCCAGCGAAACCTGCTGCTCCAGAATAATATGCACCAAAGTTTCAAACGTATTTGGCCGCGACCAGAATGGCGGGCAGCCGTGGGTTTTGATGATCTTTTGAAGGTCCGCGTCGTTTTGGGCAAGCTTGTCGCAGATGGAGTAGTAGGTGAATTGGGTGAACCGGTTGATCATTTATAGTTTTTGGTGGCAATATTAGATGCAAGCTTATTTCATTTTCCCTCTTTTTTAGACGCAGATATAGCATGCGAGCCTTTTAAATCCTTATCCTATTCAGAGATTTCTGAGGCATCGATCTTTTTCTTTGCTAAGACGAACGGGCTTCTAATTTGCTCTTCTGTATATTTTGAATTTCGTAAAGAAATTAATTGTTGTTCTGCTGCCTTCGTTAGCAGTGGTAGTTTCTTACGCTTGTCTATTCCTTGTTGATTTAAAATGGCATTATAGCCCTCCAAATTTGCCAGCACCAAAAGCTGGTGAATATCTGCGATGTCCCTAACATTATGGCCCTGTATTACTAATTGAGGGTTAGCGTCTCTCCATTGTTTCGCTGTGAATCCAAAAAGTGCTATGTTCAATAAATCAGCCTCCTCGGCATATATCCATTTCTTGCGATCCTCTTCAGTTATTTTTGGAACTACATACTTTAATATAGCATCTGTGTGAACCACATAATTAACTTTACTTAAAAAACGACTATAATCCCATTCCGAATTTAAGCGCCTTGTTTCTTCATCTTTTAGGCGTTGAAATTCTTTAATTAAAAGAAGATTAAATTCGGGACTTAA
>DASXMZ010000461.1:0-7629 GCA_036495385.1 Mucilaginibacter sp.
TATAATACGTTAACTCTTGGTTGTATCCTGAACCCAAGTCTGAACTCAACTCTTATTACCTTACCTGGCTCTACTTGCTCGACACTGTATTCCATGGTGTAAGGTTCGTTTGTAGTCTCGATGTGAATAAACCAATAGGTGTCGGCCCGTTTGGGTTTACGACTCATAATAGAATACATAATCTTTTCTTCTATCTGCTTCGCGTTGTTAGCCTTAGTAAGATACACGAGGTGAGTCGAGTACTTACTAACGCTTTGATCAACGCTGAGCGCATTTAAAAGGGGTAACTGGTCTTTAAGGTCGATAAAATTTAAGAAGCGGTTATTGATTTTACGGGCCTTGAACCATATGTACATCGTGAATATCAAGCCGATTTCGAATACAACAAAGAATAGCCTCTTCAATAGTTTCACTGCATTAGCTACGAAGAAAGAAAATTCGACAGTCAGGAAAACGCATAAGATGATGGTAACTAACCATACGGGCCAATGCTTAACATAACGCATAAAATAGTACATCAATATGGTGGTCATCAGCATAGCAATCGTTATCGAGAAGCCATAAGCCGCCGTCATTTGTTCCGAAGTGCGGAAATACATTGTCACTGCTATACAACCAAAGCAGAGTATCCAATTGATACTCGGGATATAAATTTGACCGCGAATATTTGATGGGTATTTTATTGTAATGCGTGGCCAGAAATTCATACTTACGGCCTCGCTGATGAGGGTAAACGAACCGCTGATTAAGGCCTGGCTTGCAATAATTGTTGCCATAGTAGCCAGCGCTACACAGGGGATCATCAACAAGTGAGGATTAGGCACTATAGCATAAAAAGGGTTTATTTCAGCAAACTTTGTATTGGTTGGTTGTGTCAACACCCAGGCGCCCTGTCCCAAGTAATTTAATACGAGGGTGGTTTTTACAAAAATCCAGGTCGTTTGTATATTCTTACGGCCGCAGTGCCCCAGATCTGAATATAAAGCTTCGGCACCTGTTGTACACAAAAAAACTGCGCCTAAGAGCCAGAACCCATTGGGATGGTCAATCAGTAACCGCATGCCATAATAAGGATTTAAAGCCTTGAAAATGCCCGGATTATGAATTATCTGAAGGGAGCCTAAAATTCCAATCATAATAAACCACAAGAGCATTACAGGACCGAATGCGGAACCAACCACTTTTGTACCAAATTGCTGAAAGAAAAATAGCAAAACAATAATACCGATTACAATACCGAGGATGAGTTTGCTGCCGGGAACGAACGACTGGGCTAAAGCCGGTACGTTACTTAAGCCTTCTATCGCTGACGATACCGAAATGGGTGGGGTAATAATGCCATCGGCAAGCAGTGTGCCGGCGCCTATTATTGCTGGTATTGCAAGCCATTTGCCATACCGCCTCACCAGCGCGTATAATGAGAAAATGCCGCCTTCGCCGTGATTATCAGCTTGAAGCGTAATAAAAATATATTTAAAGGTTGTTTGGAGTGTAAGTGTCCAAAAGATACAGGATATGGCCCCATATACCAGGGCCTCGTTAATTTTACCACCCTGGATCATTAACGTTTGAAAGGTATACAACGGCGATGTACCTATGTCACCAAAAATAATACCCAGAGTGATCAATGCACCCCCTAATGAAACTTTTTTAATATGTGATTGCATGATCAATGAAAAATAAATAAAGATTGAATTTTATAAACAGAAAAGAAAAATCCGTTCCGCCGAGGTAACGCGGACAAAGGCAAAAAGAAATACACGCTCAGTAAGAGTAAAATCAAGTATTGTTAATTATCATGTACTGCAAGCCAATAGCCGTGCCATCAAGCGAAAAATCAGCTGGAAGTTAAATAAAAGGCTGACTTACAGATTTATAAGAAGATAGTGTAAAAAATACACTATCGATTGATACTATCATTTTGATAGTCTGATTATCATTTTGATAGGTTTATGAATTAATAATTGAAATTATTATAGCTTAAAAACAGATTTTTTATCAATGCTTTAATAGTTGATTAACCTGGTTATCATATCTGCTAATTTTGATTTTGCTAAAAATTGGTCTTCCAATGCGGCGTTCATTGGGATTGCGGTATCAAGACTGGCACAACGCATAATAGGTGCGTCGAGAAATTCAAAACAGTGTTCGGCAAGATGGGCGGCTATTTCGCCTCCGAAACCGCTGGTTAAAGTATCTTCGTGAAGTATCAGCACCCTGCCGGTTTTTTTTACGCTTTCTTCAACTGCTTCTTTATCCCATGGCTGCAGGCTGCGCAGGTCAATTATTTCAATAGACAGATCGGGGTGCTCAGCTGCATATTCAATAGCCCAATGCACACCCAGGCCATAAGTAATAATACTAAGTTTTTCCCCGGGCTGTATAACTTTTGCTTTGCCTATTTCAATATAATAATCACCATCCGTAACCTCGCCGCTTACATTGCGGTACAAGTATTTGTGCTCAAAGTACATCACCGGATTTGGGTCGTCAATTGCCGCCTTTAGTAATCCTTTGGCATCATCCGGGAAGGCCGGATAAACCACTTTTAGCCCGGGAGTTTTAGTAAACCAGGCTTCGTTGCTTTGTGAATGAAAAGGCCCGGCGCCTGTGCCCGCGCCTGCAGGCATGCGGATTACTACATCAACACCTTGCCCCCATCGGTAATGAGTTTTTGCCATATTATTCACTATCTGGGTGAAGCCACAGCTTACAAAATCGGCAAATTGCATTTCCATAACTGCCTTATAGCCGTTAAGCGCCAGCCCCATAGCTGTGCCCACAACGCCCGATTCACAAATAGGCGTGTTTCTGACGCGCTCTTCGCCAAATTCCTCCAAAAAGCCCTGTGTAATTTTAAATACGCCGCCATACCCGGCAATATCTTGTCCCATAATTACCAGGTTATCATGTTTGCGCATGGCCTGCCATAAACCATCGCTTATTGCGTCTATGTATCGTTTGGTTGTTGTAGTTGTTGAAAGGTTGGAATGTTGGAATGTTGGAATGTTGGAAGGTTTGTACATGTCAGCTAATTCTGAAGCTGCGTTGGGAATAATGTCCGGTTCGTTGAAAGCTTTTTCAATATCAGTTTCAATATCTTCAATAAAATCAGCTCTTATTTGGCCTATCAATTCTGGCTTAAGTACATGTTTTCGCAGCAAATAGTTTTCAAAGTTCAATACCGGGTCCTTTTTGCTCCATTCCTCAAACAAATGCTGCGGAACATATTTAGTTCCCGATGCTTCCTCGTGCCCGCGCATTCTGAAGGTCATACATTCCAGTAAAACCGGTTGTGGATTCTGCCGCATTTCTTCGGCGAGTTGTTTAACTGTACGATATACTTCCAGCAGGTCGTTACCATCAATGCGTTTTCCTTTAATACCGTAACCTACCGCCTTGTCAATTAAATATTCACAGCGGTATTGCTCGTTAACAGGTGTTGATAGTCCATACCCATTGTTTTCAATCAAAAATATAACCGGTAGGTTCCATACCGCCGCAATGTTAAGTGCTTCGTGGAAATCGCCCTCGCTTGTCGCGCCCTCGCCGGTAAAAACCAAGGTGACTTTTTTACGTTTGCTCAATACATCGGCAAGTGCTATACCATCGGCTAAAGCCAGTTGAGGCCCCAAGTGCGATATCATACCAATAATCTTATGTTCCTGAGTACCGAAATGGAAAGAGCGGTCGCGCCCTTTTGTAAAGCCGCTTGCTTTGCCCTGCCATTGCGCCATCAGGCGCCAAAGTGGTATTCCCCTAGTCGTGAAAACGCCCAGGTTACGATGCATTGGCAAAATATATTCATCGCTATTCATAGCCAGTGTGCTGCCAACGGCTATGGCCTCCTGCCCGATGCCCGAAAACCATTTACCTATGCGCCCCTGCCGTAATAATATCAGCATTTTCTCTTCGACCAGGCGCGGCCATAACAACTTTTTATAAAATTCAATCAGTTGGTCATTATTTAAGCTTTTTCGGTCAAAAATCATTCAGTAAAACTACTGAAGTTTTTAAAACTTTGTATGTTTGGGAAATGGTTCATTAGTTAATAATCATTGGTCATTAGTCAGTAGTCATTGGTTGGAATGATTTTATATTGATAGATGACCATGCATAATTTAATGGAAAGAACGTTAATGACTAATGACCAATGACTATTGACAAAAAAACACCATGAAACGAATACCCCTGTTTATATTGATCCTATTGGCTGTTGGCGCACTGGCAGCAACTACCCGCGACTTTTTTTTATTACCTGAAAACTTTTTTTTGCATAAAGGCGACCAGCTGGACCTGCATTTATTAATGGGCGATGCTTTCACCAAACGGCAAGAAATAAGGTATGAACCTGCAAAAACAACAAGGTTTATGTTGTATTCGGGATCAAAAAAAATTGACCTTACAAAAATGGCGAAAGACAGCGCCGCACCTGTTATTGATTATACCATGTCAAATACAGGACAGGCCCTAATTGAAATGATGCGGGGCTATGATTTTAGCGAATCATCACGTGATAATTATGCTGATTTTTTAAATAATCAGGGTCTTGATAAATTGGCTGAAAAAGTTAAAAGCGGCAACCAGTTCAGGATTAAAGAGAAATATACCCGCTACATGAAAACACTGATCTCCGTTGAAGACCATGACGGGGGGGGGTACGATAAAGTACTGAATGAAAATTATGAGATTGTGCTAAAAGACAATCCCTATAAGAAAAGATATGGCGATGATATGTCGGCGAAATTACTTTTCAAAGGCAAACCTTTAAAAGGAGCTACTATAAACCTATACATTAAAACAATTGCAAATGTTTATCCGCAAAATTTAATTACCGACAAAGATGGCGAGGTTACCTTTACAGTGAGCCGCGAGGGCATTTATATGTTACGCAGCGTTCATGTTGAGCAGACAACCGATAAAGATGCAGATTTTGAAAGCTGGTGGGCCTCATATACTTTCCCCTTCAGCAGTACCGACGAAGCGTTAAACACTTATAAAGAATTCGGGTTTGGGGATAAACATTAATTTGATTTCGGATTTGGGATTTACGATTTCGGATTTTTTGAATGGGCGTTGAAATAGCTTAAGGTGTTTATGATTTTGAAGAATTTACTACACCAAAGCATTTGCACATCCGCACATTTGCACATCTTCTAATCAATTCCGTTCCTTCCACACCTCGCTAAATGATTTATTGGCAACCTTTGGCATTTCCCGGAAATGGCCCCAGGTTTTTTTGAAAAATCTGTTCATCAGGTAATTCTTCGTTTTACCGCTAAAAAAATCCATTAATTTGCGGCTCAACATACCTTTTTTCCAGATTGACCAGCCCCATTTTTCTTGCGACGTTACCAAGCGCTCTGTCACTGCATCGCGGCGGTTAAGCAGCAGCATTTTATGTATTTCTATCTTTACCGGGCAAACTTCGGTACACTTGCCGCATAAGCTTGATGCATAGCTTAAGTGCTTGTATTCGCTCATGCCGTTCATTTGCGGGGTAATGATTGAGCCAATGGGGCCACTATAAGTAGTTTCGTAAGTATGGCCGCCAATATTTTTATATACAGGGCAGGCGTTTAAACAGGCGCCGCATCGAATGCAATATAATGCCTGTCGTTGTTCTTTTTGAGCAAGCAAATTAGTACGCCCGTTATCCAGCAAAACGACATACATTTCTTCGGGCCCATCGGTTTCGCCCGGTTGTCGCGGCCCGCTTAAAATGGTATTGTAAACCGTTAAATTCTGACCGGTGCCATGGGTTGAAAGCATGGGCCAAAATAAATCCAGATCGGTCATTGAAGGGATGATTTTTTCAATACCCACAACGGCAATATGTATTTTAGGGAACGAGGTGCTTAAACGTGCGTTGCCCTCATTTTCACTTATAGCGATACTGCCTGTATCAGCAACTACAAAGTTAGCGCCGGTTATGCCTGCGTCGGCCCGTACATATTTTTCACGAAGTAATTCCCGCGCTTTTTGCGTGAGTTGTTCGGGTGTGAAATCTATAGGTGTTCCAAAACGTTCATTAAATAGCCTGGCAATATCCTCTTTGGAAAGATGCATAGCCGGCGTTACAATATGATAAGGTCTTTGGCCGAGCAACTGTACAATATATTCGCCGAGGTCTGTTTCTACTGATTCAATATGGTTTTTCTCCAAAAATTCATTTAAATGAATCTCTTCGGTAACCATCGACTTTGATTTTACCAGCGTCTTGACGCCTGCCTTTTTTAAGATGTTTAGTATTTCGCGATTAGCTTCTTCAGCATCATTTGCCCAGATAACTTTACCACCCCGTTTTTGGAAATTTTTTTCAAATTCCAGCAGGTATTTGTCGAGGTTCTCCATCACCTTCCACTTTATCACATGACCCCGTCTTTTGGCATTTTCAAGGTTAATAATTTTTGATAGTCCCTTGTCGACAGCTGAGTCGTATTTGGCGATATTATAGTTAATAATACGCCGGTGGTTCATATCAAATGCTTTATCTTCCGAAGCAACCAAAAATTCTTCTGCGGTATTTCCCATATACGAAATTAGGGTTTTTAAATAAATATAGCTATTAAAATAACGTATGGATGCCGTATTATAGTGATATTAAGAGTATTGAATTATCACATCGTCGGTCAGCGGATGCCCTGTACAGGTCAATATCCAGCCTGCCTTAAGGTCCGCGTCGGTTAAAACATCATTTTTTGCCATTTCAATTTTGCCGCTTTTGCATATCGCCGCACAGGTAGAACAATCGCCTACTCGGCAACTGTATGGTAACTGAATATTATTTTGCAAAGCCGCCTGGAGTATAGATTGATTTTCGGCAACTATAATATCATAAGTTTCTTTATTAAAATGAATCCTAATGTTTCGTGGTGGGAAATTAATTGAGGCTGTGGCCACTGGTACAGTTTCCAGCACAAAGTTCTCTTTGCGGATTTGGCTTGGTTCAAATCCCATATAAAGCAGCGTTAACCTTATCATCCGCATATATGAAAACGGCCCGCAGGTATAAAATTCTGCTTTTAACGGATCAAGCTTTATGTATTGACGAATCAACTGCTCAGTTTTAAGGTTATTTAGCCTGGCCCCTTTGTTGCTCAACAGATGAACGATTTTTAAACGGGATTGGGTATTGAGTTCGAGTGTGTCTAATTCATCCCTGAACAAAATGGACGCTTCGTTTTGATTGCTATAAATGAGGATTAATTTACTCTTACCAGAACGGGCTAATATGTATTTAAGCTGGGAAAATATGGGAACAATACCGCTGCCCGCTGCGAACAATAAAATATCTTTTTCTTCCTCGAAATCGGCTATTGTAAACTTTCCCGCAGGTTCTACAGCGTTTAAAATATCGCCTTTTTTTACTTTGGTTTGCAGGAAGCGGGATATTTCACCATTCTCAATCCGTTTAACAGTGATAGCTAAAAACGCTTCGTCCGGAGAAGAGCTTAGGGAATAGGAGCGGCGAATCTCTTCGTCATGATGTGAAAATACCAGCGTTATAAACTGACCGGCCTTATAGCCGATTTTGGTGTTGGATACTTCTTTTAAACGAAAAGTAGCCGTATCGGGCAGCTCCCATTTTATTTCATGGACTTTCAACTGAAGCATGATTACGCCCGC
>DASXMZ010000462.1:0-2101 GCA_036495385.1 Mucilaginibacter sp.
AAAAACTGCAACTGCCACTCGCAACGGCTATTAACCAGTCACTGCAGCGGCTATGAACTATGAACCATCAACTATGAACTTAAAATAATATTATCGATCAATCTCGTCTTGCCAACTTTTGCTGCTACCAGGGCAACAATTTTTTTTGTGTTTCTATCAGCCGGATGTAGGGTATCGCCATCCGCAATTTCAAAGTATTCCAGTTCAAGGCCGGGTACACTTGCTATCATGGCTTCGGCCTCTGTTTTTAGTTGGGTGATGTTATTGTTGTCGAAATTATCCTTTACCCAATTTAATGTTTTGGATAATATTAATGCACGTTTCCGTTCGTCGGCGGACAGATGAATGTTTCTTGAACTCATGGCCAGGCCGTCCGGGTCACGTTTTATGGGGCACATCACCAGCTTTACCGGGATGCCAAGCAATTCAACCATTTTGCTGATGATCAAAAATTGCTGGTAGTCTTTTTGGCCGAAGAAAGCGGTGTCGGGCTTAACAATATTAAATAGTTTATAAACAACCTGCGTAACGCCCTGGTAATGCCCCGGTCTGAATTTACCCTCCAGTAAATGCTCCAGTTCGCCCAGGTCTAAATGCCATTGTTCATTATCATCATATATTTCTTTAACCTCAGGATTAAACAAAACATCACAGTTAATCTGCTTCAGCATTTTGCTATCTGCAGCCACGGTTCGGGGGTATTTCTCCAGATCTTTAGGGTCGTTAAACTGCGTTGGGTTTACAAAAATGCTGCACACAATTTCATCATTATGTTGCTGTGCCAGCTCAACCAGGGATATATGCCCCTGGTGCAGAGCGCCCATCGTTGGTACAAAGCCTATTGTTTTATTTGAGCTGCGGATTTGCAGCAAATATTCATCGAGAGTTTTCCTGGTAGTAAAAGTTTTCACGGGCAATTAGCGTTATTAAATCCGGCAAAGTTGTGCAAATCAATAAAATTTACCAAAGTTACTTGCATAATTCATTGCCAGTTCATATAATAATGCTTATATTTGCAAACTCAATTTTTTTTGATTCTTATATATAACTTAATACTGATATAGTGATGGGTAAATCTAAGCTTTTGTTTATAACTCATGAAATGTCCCCGTTCCTTGAACTCTCAAAAATTTCTGAAATCACACGCCAGCTTCCGCAGGCTATGCAGGAAAAAGGTTACGAAATCCGTATCCTTATGCCTCGGTTTGGAAACATCAACGAGCGCAGGAACCGGCTGCATGAGGTGATCCGTTTGTCGGGAATGAACATCATCATTAACGATAACGACAATCCGTTGATTATCAAAGTTGCCTCAATTCCTGCAGCCCGCATGCAGGTTTATTTTTTGGACAATGAAGAATATTTCCAGCGAAAACACGTGTTCACCGATAAAGATGGTAAATTTTACGCGGATAACGATGAGCGCATGATCTTCTTTTGCAAAGGTGCTTTAGAAACCGTAAAAAAATTAGGTTGGGCGCCTGACGTAATCCACTGCCATGGCTGGATGAGTTCCCTGATACCGGCATATTTAAAGACAACCTACAAAGACGATCCGACTTTCAAAAACTCAAAAGTAGTTTATTCTATTTACGAAAATGATTTTACAGAAAAGATGGATCCCGATTTTACGCAAAAAGCGGTAATGGGTGATATGACCGAAAAACATACCGACGTTTACAAGCCCGGGACAAATTCGGCATTGTATGCGGGAGCTGTTCAATACAGCGATGCAATAGTTTTGGGGAGTGAGAATATAGATGAAGAAGTGTTAAATAATGTTAAAAACAGCAATAAATCGGTCTTAGAGTTCGATTCCACTTCAGATTTCGAAAATTATTACAATTTTTACGACGAAATTGCCAATGAGGAATTGGCACACGTTGTATAAGCTTTGAGATCAAATATGAAATTTTTTCGTTTAGACTTATTAACCCTGTTGATAAGTCTTTTTATTTTAAATAGTTGCAAGAACCAGGATAGTATTGGTTTAGGAATAAATCCATCCGGCCAGCCGAACGGCATACTGGTAGATACTTCAACAATTATTACCAATACGGTTAAGGAAGATTCTGTAATAACTTCCGGACTTGCCAAAAAT
>DASXMZ010000463.1:0-6997 GCA_036495385.1 Mucilaginibacter sp.
CAAAAGCAATGTAAAACACCAGGAAACCATTGACTATTTTTTAAAAATAGTTTGGCAAACTGTTGCTAACCGATACAATCAGTTGGTTACTGAGTTCGGCATTACCCAATCCATCGGGTATTTGCTGATTAATATTGATGAACAAGAAGGAACGACCGTGTCACAGGCAGCGGCGCTGCTTGGTCTTAAATCTACCAGCCTCTCTCGTATGCTGCGCCAATTGGAAAAATCGGGATTAATATATCGCGAATCAAACGAAGGTGACAAACGCTCTGTTAAAATTTATTTAACTCCTTTGGGTAAAGAAAAACGCCATCTCGCGCGTGGTTTAGTCAGACAGTTTAATAATTACCTCAATTCAAATATCAGCGAAAGCGACAAGGACTATCTTATAAAATTACTCAAAAAAATAAACCAGCTAACGCTCAATTTTAAACCCGATGGTCAGTAGGCCGTTGGCAGTTGGCATGCCTAAGGGGCAATAGTTAATAGATATTGTGTCAATTAATTGCCACAAATCAATGACTTTACGGGGGGGTTAATTGTTAAAAAATGTTAAGACGCTGTTTTTGAATTATAAAACAATAAATTTGCCGTTTGAAATTTGTAGGCTGTGGTAAATTAAAGGCAAATAAAACTGAATAAAGATTAGATGAACCGGGTATTGTTAGTTGTATTGCTTTTTTCTGCATGTTTATGCGCTTGCAGTAAATCGAATAATGTTGCAGCGCAGGTTCATAACCAGGCAATTATTGACAATAAAATAATAACCGACTATTTAACAAGTAACGGATTGCCTATCAATAACGTAGACACCGTTTCGCTAACCACCGGAGTAGCGGCGCCGAGTGGCGTTTGCTATATAGTAGATACGCTCGGAACAGGGAACGATCTGATTACAAGTTCAACAACGATAACTGTGGGCTACACCGGAAAGATTTTAACAACAGGCGCTACCTTTGCCCAAACCGATAACTTTCATCCTTCATTTGTGCTAGGACAGGTTATCAGAGGCTGGCAGTTAGGCATACCGGCATCAAAAATCAAAAAGGGGGGAGTTGTACAATTGTATATACCCTCGCGTTACGCCTACGGCCCTTACGCGCAACCGGGAATTGGATTACCGGCTAACTCGGTACTGTTTTTTAGTATAAAACTTTATAATATAACTAATTAATTTAAAAAGAATAAAACCCTAACAAGGTAAGGCTCGATTAGCCTAAAAAGAAAAAATACAAATGAGAAAAACCATTTTTACCGTTCTATTATTAGCTGTTGTATGTTTATTTTCGTGCAAAAAGGAAGAAAATCAGCTTAATATTTATCAATACGATCAGCAGCAGATAAAAAATTATATAGCCGCAAATGGATTAACAGAGGACATGATACAGGATACTACTGCTCATGATAGTACTGGCATATATTACCAGATACTTTCGAAAGGAACAGCGCCGGCTGTGGGGTATTCCGACCAAATATATTTCGTTTTTTCATTACGTTCATTTGATGGCAGTTATACATCGCTTGATACGATTAACAACCATTATTATGGCTTCGTAGGTCATATTACTTCAGATAACTTGCCGTTGGGTTTGCAATTGGCGGTTAAAAATATATTAAGGAACCCTGGTGCCAGCGCCCGGCTGCTAATCCCATCGCACCTGGCTTACGGCAGAAACGGCAGTGGCTCGGGCAGCAGCCAGGTTGCTAACAATAAAATCCCAGGTAATGCCTGCCTTGATTATTATGTGCATACCATTGATCTATCAACTGGTGCTTCAAAAAACACTTATGGCTCAATCATTTCTCCTGCGCTAAATGTCTATGATGACCAGGTAATTAAAAATTACATGAAAGATAGTAGCTTAACAGGGTATACTAAAACAGCAAGCGGCCTTTATTATAAGGTACTTACACCGGGTACAAATTTAAGCGACCTCATAACTAATAGCACCACAATAACCGCGGATTATACTGGCCAGTTGCTTAACGGAACTATATTTGACGGCTCAGCCAATGGGGCAAACCCCGCAACAATTGATGTTGATGGTCTGATACCTGGAGTGGTTGAAGGATTGGAGAATTATGCAACAACCGGCACTAAGATTTCTTTGTTAATACCTTCTTCGCTTGCGTATGGCGCTTCACCGCCATCTTCTACTATCCCGCCGTACAGCTGTTTAAGGTTTACATTTGTGATCTCATCAATTACGCCTTAGTTAAATTACGCGTTGTTTATAAGTTATTGACAATCAACATATGAAATTTGTCATTGCGAGGAACGAAGCAATCTCTTAGCTATGCATTGGCGTAAATGCATTTAGCGCTAACGCAGGTCGATGAGATTGCTTCGTTCCTCGCAATGACAAATCGCAAGTTGTTCATTATCAATCATAAAAAAAGTCATTATAGTTTTTTCAGGGCTTGCCCGGTGGTTACTCGAAATTGACAACAGTAGTAAGCTTTTATAAGGTGTCATGGACAACCTTCGAAGCACGTGCACAGCCAGGTCGCGCCTGAACCAAAATACAGAAACCTGTATCCTATTATCCATAAATTTCTTTCAATGCCGGTTCAATGTCAGGATATTTAAACTGGAATCCGGCATTTTCGATTTTCTTTACCGAAACCTTTGTACTTGCCAAAACAATGTTTCCCATTTCACCAAGCAGCAGTTTTAAAATAAATGAGGGAACCGGTGGCAGCCACAGTGATTTGTTCAATTGTTTCGCTATCGCCTGTGTAAGTTGTTTATTTGTTACCGGATTCGGCGCTGCCATATTATAAACACCCGATATTTTTTCATTTTCCAGGGCATACTGATACAAGTCAGTCACGTCCTGGCAGTGTATCCAGGGCACACACTGTTTTCCGTTGCCCAAAGGCGAGCCTATACCTAGCTTTATAGGAGTGCCCATTTTAGCAAGCGCCCCCTCCTTATCGAGCACAACACCTGTGCGCAATATTACTATCCGTAAGTCAAGTTTTTTACCGATTTCAACGGCATCCTCCCAAACTATGCAGCATTTAGCTAAAAAATCATTTCCGGGCGCACTTGTTTCCGTTAAAAGTTCGGCACAGCGGTCTCCATAGTAACCAGTTGCCGACGCCGAAATAACCGCATTTACTTTATGCATTTTATTACGGAGCAACTCATAAATTAATTCGATAGATTTTATACGGCTATCAACAATTTCCCTTTTTCGCCGGGCGGTCCACATCTTATCGGCCACACCGGCGCCCGCCAAATGGATTATAACATCAACCCCATCAATACAATTCTCATCTATTTGTCCCTTACCAACGTCCCATTTGAAGGTCTTTATCCTGGGGTCATTCCCCGGTGAACGGCTAAGATGACTTACCTGATAACCTGTATCCAGTAGTTGTTGCGTAAGCTTATGCCCTATAAGTCCGGTACCGCCGGTCAGTAGAATGTGTTTGTTTGTTTTGTTCATAGACGATGGTTCATAGTTCATGGTAAAAGTAGGCTGATGCAGCTATGAACCATCAACTATGAACCATGAACATGTTTAAACGTTAACGTTATCCTGTACAACAACCTTACTGCAAAGTGGTTTTGCATAATTTTCGGCAAATATCACGTGGGTGGGATCGTCCTGATAAGCGGCCTGCGCTTCGGGCGTATCAAATAAAATCAACAACGACACATCATACGAGCGGTCAACTACATCCCTATAGGTATCGGCAGGTACGCCGATGTGAATGTCGCGGATATGAGTTATGGGTAAAAGTGTATTCAAGCCATCGATCAGACGCTGTTTATCTGCCTTATCCTTAAGCCAGAAATGAACGTGATGTACAAAGGTGTTTTTTAGAAGCATAGATTATGAATGAATTATTAAGATATATTAATGTTAATTTGTTAACCGCCGAAGTTATATCGCTCGCATTTTATTTCCTTTTGCTTCATGGGTAACTTCGGCTAGTCCAAGCTGCTCCATTAGTGGCGGGATGTACATGCCAAAACGCCCGCGAAGCCCTTTCTTTAATCCATACCAGCCGCCAACCGGGTTATTTTCTGATCGTCCCCAGGCCTCAACGGTCCCTTCTTTTGCCGGTTTCTGTTCGTCAGCGCTGCCAAGTTCCATCCAGTCGCCGTGTTTTTTCAGCATTTCATGAAGGCCATTCAGGCAGCGGATGTCATAGTGAAGAATTGTTTTACCTACGGTACAAACCAAAACTTCCTTCCCGTCTTTTTCATCAACATGCATGGTATATTCCGATGACAACGGCGGTGTTTTAAGCGCCATAGGATTTTCTTTAGTCCCGATTTTGTCTTTCATTTTCATTTTAAGTATTGCATAAATATAAACTACGCCACTGAATCGAAGAGTTCTACAAGCACTAAAAGGTAACAAATAAAACTGCCAGATTGCCTGATCTAAATATTATCCAGAGAATTTATATTATTATCTTTCAAATAATTTTTTTCGAAATAATAAGTAATTATCGTAAAAATAGAAAAAAAAGTAATGCTCATTAACCAGAGCCAATAACCAGCCTTCCGCGCGGTGATAATGGAATAAGTTGGTGCCTCGCTGGATATAATAGTGTGAAATAAAAGAAATGAAGCCGAAAAAATTGTTGCCAATAACCCCGTTATTACTGAAAGCTTTGGTCTTTTGAAATAAAACACCCAGGACAAAACTATCAATGGATTGGCAAACCATGCAATTGCAGCTCCACCGTAAAATAGTCCTGTCCAACCAAATATAAATAACATAAAAGAATTGGACCATCCAGAATGATCTGCTCTATCGATATAATATGCGGGTTGCGTAAGCGCAATTATAAATAACAAAATTGCAATTAATAAAAACTTTATTTTTAGGTCTTTCATGGAAATTTCAATAAATATAAACCTACGCTTCTTTATTTACAATTTACCATATTACCAATGAGCTATGCAAACTGCTCCAAAACATGCGGTTTATAGGTATCCGTTTTCACCCTTGCCTTTAACTCATGCAAAATATTGTATAAGCCAAAATTGGTGCGGTTTACATATATAAAGTGTTTTACGCCACGTGCTTGCTTAAATTCGGGCATTTTTGACACTTTTTCACCGAAACCATATAACTCATCAAAAAAGGTGGTTTGGCTAAAGTCAAAATGATCAGTTATATAAGGCTTGGCAAACAGGCCGATCATTTGCTTAAACATCTTGTAATAAAATTCAACCTGTGCCGGCGTATCCTTCGCATGTATCATATCCAGCTGACGGAATGCTTTTATAGTTTCCTCCATGTTGTCGGATAAGTTAGTTGAGGTTAGTGAAAAGAAAGGATAATAAAAATCTTCTGGCATCTCTTTTATACAGCCAAAATCTATTATTCCCAGCTTACCTTCGGGGGTGATCATAAAGTTACCGGGATGAGGGTCGGCGTGTACCGCACGTAACTCATGTTGCTGAAAATTATAAAAATCCCATAAGGCCTGACCTATGCGGTCGCGCAATTCCTGCGATGGGCTGGTTTGCAAAAACTCACGCAGGTGTTTACCTTCCAGCCAGTCCATAGTTATGATGCGTTTGCTGGATAGTTCGGGATAGTATTTTGGGAAAACCACATTATCTAAAACCGAACAGGCATTTGAAAACTCGATTGAACGCCTCACCTCCAGTTCATAATCGGTTTCTTCGAGCAAACGTTCCTCAACCTCTCTCATATAAACGTCCAGCTCTTTTTCGCTCATGCCAAGCATCCGGAAAGCAAATGGTTTTACCAGTTTCAGATCGGACGAAATAGCATCGCCTACACCTGGATATTGAATTTTAACCGCCAGCTTTTTGCCATGCAGTTCAGCTTGGTGTACCTGCCCTATTGACGCTGCGTTTGATGAACGCACATTAAATTTATCAAATATCTGTTCGGGCGATTTGCCAAAATATTTTTTAAAAGTTTGCACAATAAGCGGCCCGGAAAGTGGTGGCGCATTATATTGCGATTGGGTAAATTTATCAGTATAAGCTTGCGGCAGCAGGTTTTTATCCATACTCAGCATTTGTGCCACTTTGAGTGCACTGCCTTTCAGCTCGCTTAGTGAATCATAGATATCCGAAGCGTTTTCCTCATTCAATTCCGTTTTATCTAATTCGGGATTAAAAAGCTTTTTTGAATAATGCTTTATATAATTACCGCCGATCTTTATCCCCGTAGTTACAAATTTGGCCGAGCGCTGAACTTTGGTAGTCGGAATGCTATTTTGTTCTTTGGGCGTGTTATCACTCATCTTTATGTTTTTTTAAATAATGCAGCAAGTTTGTGCACCTTTAATTCCGAATAATCATGTATTACCAGGTCAACCGGGTGTAATTCAGCCGCGGTATGACTGGTAGTTATTGCTACAACTTTCATACCCGCGCCGTTAGCTGCTTTAATTCCGGCCAACGAATCTTCAAATACCACACATTTTGACGCTGGCATGTCCAATTTTTCAGCTGCCTTTAAAAATATCTGTGGATTGGGTTTTGGCTTACTCACCATCGTCGAGTTGACGATTTCGGCAAAATCATCCCGGATAGGTATCCTGTTTAATATGAAATCAATATCCTGTACGGTTGCTGATGTCGCCATCGCCATTTTTACACCTGCATCTTTCAATTCAGTTAAAAAGTTTTCAAGGCCATTTATGGGAGAAACAAAGGGAGCATACGACTGCCTGTAAAACTCTTCCTTTTCATTCAGCAATGCTTTTAATCTGGCTTCATCATGATCAACGCCAAACAGCCTTTTAATGGTTTCCATTACCGGAACCCCGCTAATCTCAGTATAATAAGTTTCCTTAGTGAGATCGCCTTTATTGTATTTTTTAAAAAGTGCCTGCCACGATTTAAAGTGATACGGGGTATTGTCAATCAAAGTACCGTCCATATCGAATATTGCGGCGAACATCGTCGCCTCACCTAAATCCTCTCCAAAGGAGAGGACTTTAGCTTCGCGCTCTCCTGAAGCCCTCTCCCTTGGAGAGGGTG
>DASXMZ010000464.1:0-6524 GCA_036495385.1 Mucilaginibacter sp.
TGCCATACAAATGGACGCCTCGCAGGTGGATGCTGTTAACGATGAACTGTTCCGGTTACTCGCGGTAAAGGAGCGCCCGCATTTAACCCTAAAAGAAAAAACACAGCGTGAGGAAGAGTTAACAGATTGGCTTGATGAAAACGATATTGAAAATAGCTATGATATGGCGGAAACGTTTGTGGAGTTCGATTTTGATATTGATAACCTTAAAACGCTAAGCAGCCATATTCCGGCTGCTTACTGCTCACCGGTATTTAACTGGATCGGTAACCTGCTGGTAACCGAGCGCATGGTTGAGGATATACAGGAATCATCGCGCAGAATTGCCGACCTGGTAAACTCCGTCAAAACATTTACCCACATGGACAGGGGCGCTGATAAACAATACGCCGACATACATATCGGCTTATATAATACGCTCGTCATGCTCGGTTATAAATTAAAAAAAGGTAATATCGAGTTAAAAAAAGAAGTTGATAAAAGCATACCTCCTGTTAAGGCGCTGATAGGCGAACTTAACCAGGTATGGACCAACCTGATAGATAATGCGCTTGACGCGATGGAGCCGAACGGAAAAGGTACGCTAACTATAAGAACCGAAAGAGACGGAAAATTTGTACAGGTTACCATTATTGATGACGGCCCGGGAATACCCGACGATATAAAATCAAGGATATTTGACCCCTTTTTTACTACAAAAGAAATAGGCAAAGGAACCGGGATGGGCCTTGAGGTAGTGCAGCGAATCGTTCATCAGCATAATGGCTCTATAAAAGTAAAATCAATACCGGGGAAAACGGAATTTATTGTTTGTTTCCCCATTGACGGATAGATTGATCCGGATTATTTATATGCATAAACCCTGTGCATAAAGTTATTAGTATTAAATTTCATACCTACAAACAACATGGAACGACCCATAATTTTTTCGATAGATGATGATCCGCAGGTGTTACGGGCAATAAGCCGAGACCTGAAAAAGCAATATGGTAAGGAATATAAAATAATGAGTACTGAATCTGCAGGCGAAGCGCTTGAAAGCTTGACCGATTTAAAAAACAGCTCGGATGTTGTGGCAATGTTTGTATGTGACCAGCGCATGCCCGAGATGGAAGGTGTGGATTTTTTGGAAAAAGCAATAAAGATTTTCCCAAAGGCCAAACGTATACTGCTTACCGCTTATTCGGATACTGAGGCTGCGATAAAAGCCATAAACGATGTACAGCTCGATTATTACCTGATGAAACCCTGGGATCCGCCCGAAGAAAAGCTGTACCCGGTTATTGACGATTTGCTCGACGATTGGCAAAATGATTACGTGCCCGATTTTAAAGGAATAAAATTAGTTGGTTACCAATTTTCGCCGCTGTCACACACAATTAAGGATTACCTCGCAAGTAATCTCATCCCCTATCGTTGGCTGGATATAGACAAAAACCCTGACGCAAAGGATGTTTTGGAATTAAACAAAGTACCCCTTGATCAGTTGCCGATGATTGTTTACGAGGACGGCACATTTGTATGCAAACCAACCATTAGAGCCATAGCCGAAAAAATAGGCTCAAATCCACTGATCACCAATGATATTTACGATGTAGTGATTGTTGGCGCTGGCCCGGCCGGGTTAGCGGCTGCTGTATATGGCGCATCGGAAGGGCTTAAAACTTTACTTATAGAACGTAAAGCGCCGGGCGGACAGGCTGGCACCAGCTCGAGGATAGAAAATTACCTGGGTTTCCCCGCAGGCTTAAGCGGTGCTGATCTTACACGCCGCGCAATAAGCCAGGCGATGCGGTTGGGGGCTGAGTTTTTGTCGCCACAAGCGGTAAATGAAATTAAACAAAAAGATGGTTATAAAACGATCATGTTGGATGACGGCCCTGAAATCAACAGCCGTACAGTCGTTATAACTACCGGCGTAGATTATCGCAAACTTGAGGTTAAAGGGATAGATAATTTTACCGGAGCAGGCATTTACTATGGAGCGGCCATGACAGAAGCGTCGGCTTGCAAGGATAAAGAAGTTTACATCATAGGCGGAGGTAATTCTGCCGGACAAGGGGCAGTCTATCTTTCCAAGTTTGCGAAGAATGTGTATATTATTATCCGAAAAGATAGCTTATCGTATACCATGTCGGCCTACCTGATACAACAAATTGAAAACATTCCGAATATTACTGTCCTCGCAGATACCGAAATAATGGAAGCAAAGGGCCATAACTGCCTTGAACAATTAACACTCGTCAATGTTAAAACCAAAGAAACAATTACAAAAGAGGCGGCTGCCCTTTATATTTTTATTGGCGCTAAACCAGTTACAGACTGGATATGCCTGGACATTATAAGGGATGAAAAAGGCTTTATAGAAACCGGGCGCGAATTACGCAGATATGACCAGTTTGGAAAAGTGTGGAAAATGAATCGTGACCCGTTTTTGCTGGAAACAAGCTGCCGTGGAATTTTTGCTGCCGGCGATGTCCGTTCCGGCGCTATGAACAGGGTGGCATCAGCCGTGGGCGAAGGCTCAATGGCGATTAGTTTTGTACATAAATACCTGGCTGAGGTTTAGCACAACAAATTTTTAAAAAACAATTTATGGAAGACGATATCTGCAAACACCTTGAGGCGATAAAAAAGCTAAAGCATCCAAAAGATTATGTTTGTGAGGAATGTATAAAAACTCATGATAGTTGGATGCACCTGCGCACTTGCCAGGAATGTGGTGTTACACTATGTTGTGATAGCTCACCTAATAAACATGCAAGCAAACATGCTCATAATACGGGACATCCCGTGGTGATTTCTGCCGAGCCAGGAGAACGCTGGCTATGGTGCTATGTCGATGAAATAATGGCGGAGTATTGATGGTGAATTGGTGAGTGGTGAATTAGTGAGTAGTATTTAAGACCAGTCACTATTTGCAACTCACTAATCTAATCGCTATTCATCTCCGACAAAAACTTGTCTAATGATAAGGGCCCGGAGCCAATAATAGCAAATAAAACCAGTAATATTAATGCCGTAATTGACGGCCAAACCATATAGTTGATCGGAGAGGTAAAAAAACCAGTCAAAAATACCGCCGCCAGTACAATTGGAATTTGAATAATACATGCAAACCGCGTTAGTGTGCCCAGAGTAATCAATATACCGCCAACCATATGTGCAAACGTAACATAATAAACCAACGCCATTAATAACCCGGACGATATGTATACCGCGGTTTGATCTTCAATTATTTGTTTAAGATAGGCGCTGTTTTCCATAAAAGCGACGCCTTTTAGCAGTAAAAACACACCCAATGCCATACGTACGAGATCAAGAAATTTTGGATGGTGCCTGTCTCCCCATATTTCAATTTTATGAACCGTGTTCATGAAAGCCTCCTTTTAGATTAATTGGTTAATATTTTAAAACGAAGTTTTGAGATAAGCTCCGCTTTGCATTGTAATCATAAAGTTACATTAAAAATAAATGTAAATCAATAGTTACAACTCATTTATTTCAATAATGAATTGAATTATTTTTCATTATACGTGCTGATATTGAAATTGTTAGCTAAAATTCACACGCGCCGGTTAAAGCTTTGTTTCATTTAACACCGGGTTTTGGCTGGCATTTACCTGGTAAGTATAAACCTGGTAATCGTCGCCCACTTCAACAATTCTATAGCCTTTGTACTCCGTCCCCCAATTACCGCCGGTATGAGAGTCGAAAAAATGAGGTAGTTTATCGGTGTAGCGCACGCCATCAAGCGAATGATCATGGCCGTGAAAAACAGCTTTAATATTTGGATAGGAATGTAATAATGCTACGGTTTCAGGGCAATCGAGAAAAACATTAGCTTCGGATTTTAGCCACCGAACCGGTGCAATGTGCAGTATTACAAAAACGATTTTCTTATCGGTAAATTTATCCAGCGAAGCTTTTATAAAGGCGTTATCGGGGCAAACATAAACGCCTTTGGTGTCGGCCGTGTTTGCAAACACAAAACCGATATCGCCATGCTCGACGGTAAATTTATCATCGTATCCAAAAACATTTTTCCATATCGCGCCGTCGGCAAAGTCATGGTTACCCGGTATGGTATAATATGGCATAGCCAGCTTATCAAAATATTTTGATTTTACTTCGAGTAGCAGATCCGGCCGGTTATGAACCAGGTCGCCATTAATAATGATCAAATCAAGGTGGTTTTTAGCATGATCTTCATTCAGCCATTTTACAACATTCCCGGCGTTTAATGCAGAGTCTGTTCCTTCCTGCCCATAATGAAGGTCGGATGCCAGCGCAAGCCTTAGTTTTAGTTTGCTTATATTATTGCGATAATATTTGTCATTATTTTCAGCAAAGATATTAACAGCAGGCAACAACGTAAGCCCTGCAACTCCCGCTATAGTTGTAGAGATAAATTTTCTGCGATTTGTCATATTTCCTTATAAAAGTAGACTTTATACTTGAAAATTGCGTGACTTTCAAATAGCATTTTTAAGTAAATGATTTAAAGCAAGCGCTTTAAGATGGTCTATATTATTTACCGGAACGTTCATTTCCTTAGCCATATCGTCCCAATAGCGAAGGCGTACTATTAACTCGGCATCAGGATTATGCTCAAAGGCCTTGGCTTCTTCCCTGCTCATCACCCCGCCTTGGAATTGAAGCGTGGTTTTGCTGGCGTCCGAAAGCTTATTATAGTATTCGGGGTATTTATAGGTAAGATACCTTTTTGCAATTACATGGCCTTGCACCATCAAAGCTATTCTTTTGGAGAAACCATGATCAATCAGGTAATCCGCGCCTAATTTCTCATGATCCACATTGCCCATACCGTCCATACTTTCGGCCTCTCCATCTTCAGCGCATAAGTGTCCGATGTCATGAAAAAACGCCGCCAGTATAACTTCGTCATCGTAACCCTCGGCCTCAGCAAGTGCCGCCGCCTGCGACATATGCTCGATCTGCGAAACCGGCTCGCCAATATAATCTTCATCACCAAATCTTTCATAAAGAGAAAATACTTCATTCACTATGGCTGCAGGGTCGTTTAGCGGCGATTTCATTATAGAGGTTTTAGAGCAAAATAAACGATTTGATATTAGTTAATTGTTAAACTCCAGTTAATCAAATCGCGCTGAAACATTGCGTTTAAGTTGTATTAACAAAATGATATTTTGCCGCCTTTACATTATTAGTTTTACTTTGCGACTCTTATGGAGAACCCAAATAAATGGAAGAAGATATACTTATTCAGATCAGTAACCGGATAAAAGACCGGCGTCGCGAAAAAAACATTACTGTACAGGAACTTGCCCTCAGAGCCAATGTAAGTAAAGGGCTTATATCACAAATTGAAAACAGCCGTACAATACCGTCGCTTATCGTGTTAATTGAAATTGTAAAAGCGCTTGAAATTGATCTGAACGAATTTTTTAAGGACATAAAATCAAAACACACCAGTCTTCCCGTTTTGGTAAGGCGGAAAAACGAATATGAATGTTTTGAAAAAGAGCATACCGTTGGCTTTCACTATAAGCGCATATTTACACAATCCATTAATCAATCTACCGTTGATATCGTTATCCTTGAGCTTGAACCAAATGCTAACCGCCCTTTGGTTGTAACCGATGCATTCGAATATAAATACATTATATCTGGCGAAATAGAATACCAGTTTAATAATGATAAAATATTATTAAGCCAGGGCGACTCCATGCTATTCGATGGCCGTATTCCTCATACCCCAAAAAATATCGGTACACACACGGCATGTATGCTTGTGATCTATTTTTTTGAGGAGAAAAAGTAATTAGTTATTGTGTCATTGGTTACCCGGATTCCTTGCCAAAAAGCCATTCATCTAATGTACAAATGACGCAATGACTGGTGACTAACGATTGATCTGAATAGAAATTAATCTAACCTTAACACAAACTTCGTTTGCTATTCATAAACTAAGTTTAGTATTGCTCAACAATCCTTTGAGCAAATATGCCCGTAAAATTAGTAGTTTTTGACATCGCCGGTACCACCGTAAAAGATGATCAAGATGTAAGCAAGGCCTTCCAGGCGGCGCTCCGAAAATCACATTATGAAGTTCCAATTGAATTGATAGACCCGCTTATGGGTTATGAAAAAACACTCGCTATAAAGCAGATACTCCGTTTGCACGAACATAATGATGCAAAAATAACTCCCGACCTGGTAAGTAAGATACATACCGAATTTGTTAAGCAAATGATAGATTATTACCGCGAGGCGCCTGGAGTTAAGCCGCTGCCGCATGTAGAAGAAACTTTCGCCGCTCTCCATTCACAAGGTGTACAAGTTGGAATAAATACCGGCTTCTCGCGGGATATTGCCGACACTATTGTTGCCCGATTGCGGTGGAAAGAAAAAGGACTGATTGACTATGTAGTTGGCTCCGACGAAGTTGAATTGGGTAGGCCTTATCCATACATGATCCAAAAAATGATGCTGGAGGGTGGCATCGAAAAACCTAAAAGTGTAGTAAAAGTTGGCGACAC
>DASXMZ010000465.1:0-2320 GCA_036495385.1 Mucilaginibacter sp.
CTTCATATTTACAGGCCTTCACCGGGCCAGGAGAACCCGTTGACCGGAGCAGATTCTGTGATAGCATTTTCGATACAGGATTCGGGTATAGGCATATCCAAAAATACCCAGGGCATTATTTTCGAAGCCTTCCAGCAGGCAGAAGGTTCAACCAGCCGCAAGTACGGGGGTACCGGGCTGGGCCTTTCAATAAGTAAGGGTTTTGCCGAACTTTTAGGAGGTACTATAATCGTTGGAAGCGAATTGGGTAAAGGAAGTACATTTACGTTATTCCTGCCATTAAAATATAAAGAAGAAAAGCCCTCAATCAGCTATCCTGTAAAAGAAAACTATACCATATCTCACGGCCGCGCTAATCTGATAGATTCTGCGGAATTAATTATGGATGACGACAGGCATACAATTGTGGCAGAAGATAAAGTATTACTGGTGATTGAAGACGATATCCGTTTTACAAAAATTCTTGTTGACAAGGCGCATTATTTTAACCTTAAAGTGGTGGTTGCCATCAGTTACCTGGAAATATTTGAAAGCATACAAAAGTATAATCCAATAGCTATCACGCTCGATGTTAATATGCCGGAATCTAACGGATGGAAAATTCTTAAGTTATTGAAGAGCGATATTAATTTACGGCACATCCCCGTACACCTTATTTGCGGAGAAGATAATAAGGTACTCGCGCTGAAATACGGCGCTAAAAGCTTTAATTTAAAGCCGTTATCCAATAACTCGTTAGACGAGTTGATCTCGGGAATAGTGAGCTTCAATGAACATATAAAGAAAAAGGTGCTGATAATTGAAGATAACGAAAATGAACTTCAAAGATTATCAGAGCTTTTATCAAATGACAGCATAGAAGTTTTTGCCACCACAACTGGGAAAAAGGCAGTCTCAATACTGAAAAAGGAAACGTTCGATTGTATAATTCTGGATTTTGTATTGCCCGATACAAATGGAATAGATCTGTTAACCAAAATTAATTTATTAAAAAAGCCCGATACAACTATAATTCTGCATTCCGCACGGGACTTTACGCAGGACGAACTTATCCAATTAAAAAGGCTCAATCACAAAATAATTGCAAAAACACCTTCGTCGCACGTGTACCTGCTCGAAGAGATTTTGATATTATTGCACATTGATAAAAAATTTGTGAGCGAAAGCAAACTCAAAATGCTAGATGGCATACGTACCAACAATGATGTCCTTGACGGAAAAAAAGTATTGGTGGTTGATGATGATGTTCGAAACCTTTTTGCACTGACAGCTGTTTTTGAACGGTCGAACATAGAAGTGATTACGGCTGAAAGCGGACGGGAAGCCCTTGAAATTTTGAACAATGATAAACGAATAGACATTGTGCTGATGGATATAATGATGCCCGAAATGGATGGTTATGAGACAATCCAGATAATTCGCAAGGAGCCCCGGAATAAGGCTTTGCCCATAATAGCGGTAACCGCCAAGGCGATGATCGGCGATAGGCAAAAATGTATATCGTCGGGCGCATCTGATTATATTACTAAACCAGTAAAGACAGACCAACTATTATCGCTGATGAGGGTTTGGCTCATAAAATAGACCGTGTTAAATAGATATGGGAAATAAAAATGAAAAATTGAGTCCTGGCGGCGAAATAAAGGTGCTGCTGGTTGATGATAATGAGAATAACATCCTGTCGATGGAGGTATCTTTAGAACAGGATGGTTATACTTTTTTTAGGGCGTCGTCGGGCCGGGAAGCGCTGAGGATACTTTTGAAGGAAGAAGACTTCTCATTAATCCTTCTGGATGTAAAAATGCCGATAATGGACGGCTATGAAACTGCTGAGCTTATATATCAGCGCGATAAGTTTAAACATATCCCCATTATATTTATCACGGCCCATGACTATGAAGAAGCGGCAGTATTTAAAGGCTACCAGGCGGGCGCGGTCGACTTTATAAGGAAACCGTTTAACCCTGAAATTCTGCGTTCGAAAGTTGCGGTGTTTGCCGAATTGCATAAAAAGAACCAGCTTTTAAGAAAACAAGAAGAAAAATTGCATGCAATCAATAACGATTTGATGCAACTGAACCAGGAGCTGGAACAACGGGTGGCAGAACGCACAGTTGAGCTTGAAAATTTAAATCATGAATTAAAAGCGCTTAATTTATCGAAAGATAAATTCCTGTCTGTTATTTCACATGACCTCAGAAACCCGCTTACTGCACTTTTGGCGTCGGCAGAAAAATTAAGTGAGGATCCGGAAACACTGACCATTAATCAGGTAAAACAGCTTTCGCAAATTATTAACCGAACATCCAAAAAACTGCTC
>DASXMZ010000466.1:0-7481 GCA_036495385.1 Mucilaginibacter sp.
GGTAAAAGTATTTTGATAATTTTTACCGGACAGCCGGATTGAAAATGGCTGCGATATTTTCACCAAAAAGTTTTTTGGCGGCCTATATCGCAACTATAAAGCGTCAAATGTCGAAAAAGCGGTCAATTGACAAAATTTTTATCGGACAGCCGGATAACATTTAAAATTACAAATAGCTGCCTTAAAGAGGGGGCTTACTTTTAAAAACAAGATAAAAAAGGCTTTTTTGATGCCCTAGGCCAAGTTTTTATAAGCTGCTTGAAACTTTGCCGGACAACAGTGAACTCGTTTCAGCACCCCTCAGGACAAGCGGCTTGCTTGGCGTGCACTTGTATGCTCGCCTGCATGGCGTATACTTTGCATATGGGGTCCCGAAACAAGTTCGGGATGACTTAGCGTTTTTAAACCAGATTTCACTTAGCTTCCGCCTTCCGACCTCCACACTTTCGGACTTAAAAAAGTATCTTTGCGAATTATTTAAAAGGATGTCGAAATTTAATAAATATAAACGGTTCACTGTTACTTCTGCCTTACCTTATGCCAATGGCCCGCTTCATATTGGGCATTTGGCGGGCGCTTATATACCTGCCGATATTTTTGTGCGTTATTTGAGGCTCAAAAAAAAGGAGGTAATTCATATTTGCGGGTCGGATGAGCATGGTGCCGCCATCACCATTAAAGCAAAAAAAGAAGGTACCACACCCCAGGCAATCATCGACAAGTACCACAGTCAGATAAAGAAAAGCTTTGAAGAATTCGGGATAGCTTTTGATATCTATCATCGTACATCATCAGCAATACATCACGATCTTTCGCAGGAGTTTTTTTTAAACCTGTATGAAAAGGATGAGTTTATCGAAAAGTTTTCGGAACAATATTTTGATCAAGAATATCAGCAGTTTTTAGCCGACCGATACATTATCGGTACCTGTCCTAATTGCGGAAATGAAAATGCCTACGGCGACCAGTGCGAAAATTGCGGCACGTCGTTAAATCCCACCGATCTTATAAATCCTATCTCGACATTAAGCGGGAAGCCGCCCATCCTGAAACCCACGAAACATTGGTACCTGCCGCTGGACAAATATCAGCCCTGGCTGGAAAAATGGGTCGACAGCAAAGAAGGAGAGTGGAAAGTTAATGTTTTGGGGCAGTGTAAATCGTGGTTGAAATCGGGTTTGCAGCCACGCTCCATGACCCGCGACCTGGATTGGGGTATCGACGTTCCGTTGGAAGAAGCCAAAGGGAAAAAACTGTATGTTTGGATGGATGCCCCAATCGGCTATATATCCGCAACTAAACAGTGGGCGCTTGATAACGGAAAGGACTGGAAATTATATTGGAAGAAACAGGAAAATGAAGCCGATAATACCTGTTTGCTGCACTTTATAGGCAAAGACAATATCGTATTTCATTGTATTATTTTTCCGTCGATACTGCGTGCTCATGGCGAATACGTTTTGCCGCAAAATGTTCCGGCCAACGAATTTTTGAACCTTGAAGGGGATAAGCTTTCCACATCGCGTAACCATGCAGTATGGCTACATGAGTACCTCGAAGAGTTTCCGGGTAAACAGGATGAACTTCGCTATGTGTTAACATCCATACTGCCCGAAACCAGCGACAGTGAATTTACCTGGAAGGACTACCAGGCGCGTGTAAATAACGAACTGGTTGCCATTTTGGGCAATTATGTTAACCGTGTTATCATACTGATGCACAAGTTTTATAATGGCCGGATTGAAAGCAAAGCAGAAAAGATTGTACTAACCGATAAGCACATTGAGGCCGAGCTCAGTCGTTTTCACGGTGAAATAGCAACCAACCTGGAGACGTTCAAATTCAGGCAGGCCTTGCAAAATGTAATAGACATTGCCCGCCTTGGAAACCGGTACCTTACTGAAAAGGAGCCCTGGAAAACAATAAAAACAAACCCGGACGACGCCAAAAATGCCTTGCATAACTGTTTAATTATAATCGGGCGTATGGCATCATGTATGCAGCCGTTTTTGCCTGTTACGGTTAAAAAGATTGTCGGCATGTTAAACATTCCGTTTAGTGCAATAGCATACCACCAGGAAATTGCATTTGCAAACGGCCACCAGCTAAATCCTGCGGCATTGCTGTTTGAAAAAGTAGAAGATGAGGTAATTGATAGGCAAATACAGAAGCTGCTCGACAAAAAAGCCGCCTCAATAGCTCAAAAGCAAGTTGAAATAGTGCCGGCAAAAGAAAATATTAATTACGATACCTTTGCCACGATGGATATCCGTACCGGTACTATTATAACTGCTGAGAAAGTCGCCAAAACAAAAAAACTGCTTAAGCTTACCATTGATACCGGTATTGATGAGCGTACGGTCGTGTCCGGTATCGCCGAATATTATGAACCGGAAGCTATCATTGGCCAAAAAGTAAGTATTTTGGTAAACCTGGAGCCAAGAGAAATTAAAGGTATAAAATCGCAAGGGATGATTTTAATGGCCGAAAATGCAACCGGGAAATTGAGCTTCGTTTCTGCAACTGAAGATATGCATAATGGGTCGGTGGTTAGGTAATTTGAAAATTTGAAGATGTGTTAATTTGAAAATGGGGAATTTCGAGTGTGCGATTGTGATGTGCAGCTTTTTTGTGTCAATGTGATTTGACGTGCGGATTCTGGATAAAAAAATAACATTTCAACCTTACAACATTCCAACCTTACAACATTTCGACATTACAACATTTGTCTAACTCATCTATAATTTGCACCTTTGCACTTTAAATCCGAAATCGTAAATCCAAATTCCGAAATCGGCATGGCCCCGTAGTTCAATGGATAGAATAGAAGTTTCCTAAACTTTAGATATGGGTTCGATTCCCGTCGAGGCTACTGAAAACAATATCAAAAGATGCTAAAACCCTGCAAATCAAACATTTACAGGGTTTTTTATTTGCATCAAAATGTCATTTTATGCACCAATTCGCAACCAAAAAGGTAGTAATTCGGTGCGTACCTAAATGGCAAACAACTACGCACCGAATTGTTCATAATAAATGGATTGTCAAGATGTTCAGCGAGTGAACATCTTGACAAAGGCAGGGTGCAAACTTACTTTTGTTTCACTTTTTTAGCTTGTATTTATGAAGAGTAATTTTCACCTGCTTTTTTACCTGAGAAAGCAAAAGAACTACAAAAACGGCCCTATGGCCATTTACATGCGTATTACCGTAGACGGTAAACGTAAAGACATGTCCACTGGGCGGGAATGCGAACCTGCAAAATGGAGCAGCCAGGCGGGAAGGGCTATTGGGCAAAAGGAAGAAATCAAGTCGCTAAACAATTACCTGGACAGTCTTCAAACCAAAGTAAGAAATGCGCATCAGGTATTAGTTGATTCAAACCAGCTTATCACTGAAGAAAGTTTGACAAATCAGTTCACAGGTAAAACAGACACGAGCCACTACCTTATACAGCTTTTCAAAGAGCATAATACCAAAGTAGAAGCATTGATTGGAAACGGGTTTGAAGCTAACACTTTGAAAGGTTATAAAACATCCGAAAGACATCTTGTAGGATTTCTAAAAAAAGAATATAGTAAAACTGATATAGAAATCGGCCAACTGAACCATGCTTTTATTACTGGCTTCGAGTTTTACCTGAAAGCTGATCGTAAGATTACGGGAGTGTCCGCTGCCAAATACATTAAACACCTTAAGAAGATTGTTAATCACTGCATAGCCAATGGCTGGCTTAAGCAAAATCCATTTATTAATTTCAAATTTTCTGCAAGGGCCAAAGAGCGGACTTTTTTGACGCAACAAGAGCTGGATTCTATCACTAATAAAAAGTTTAGTGTTGAACGTTTGTCGCAGGTGCGCGATATTTTCGTTTTTTGCTGTTACACCGGTTTGTGTTATGCTGACGTACAAAAGCTCAAAAGAAGTGAGATCGCTATGGGCATAGATGGTGAAAAATGGATTTTCACCAGCAGAAAGAAAACTAATACCTCTTCGAGAATACCGCTATTGCCGGTCGCGTTAGAAATATTAAATCGTTATCAGGATCATCCGCAATGTGAAAATAAAAATTTGCTTCTACCAGTCTTGAGCAATCAAAAAATGAATGCTTATTTAAAAGAAATTGCTGACTTGTGTAACGTCATAAAGCACCTTACCTTTCACTTAGCCCGGCACACTTTTGCAACAACAGTAACATTATCTAACGGTGTACCCATCGAAACGGTCAGCAAGATGCTTGGTCATACTGGCATTAAGACAACGCAGCATTATGCAAAAATATTGGATATAAAAGTCAGCCAGGATATGGCCGCTCTAAAACAAAAGTATACTGGAATTTAAATTGTTCAACCTTCAATGTGCGATCAGGCACCCTGAATCAAAAATCAGAAAAATGGAAAATCAACTGATACCTAATGAGATCATTATGAGCCAAATCTATCATATACGAGGGCAAAAAGTCATGTTAGATAAAGATCTCGCAGAACTTTACGGAGTAACTACTGGTAACTTAAACAAAGCAGTTGCCAGAAATTTTAAGCGATTTCCCGTAGATTTTATGTTCCGGCTAACTACTGAAGAATTCAAAAACTTGCTCTTCCAAAATGGAATATCAAGTTGGGGTGGAGCACGCTTGGCTCCCAATGCCTTCACAGAACAAGGTGTAGCAATGTTATCTGGTATATTATCAAGTGACAGAGCGATCAGTGTTAATATTCAAATTATGCGGATTTTCACTCGTATCCGGCAAATGTTTGCAGATAATACTGAATTGCGACTGGAAATAGAGAAGATCAAAACCAAGCTAGGTAATCAGGATAGAAATATGGAAATTGTATTCCGATATCTTGACGAACTAATTGATAAGAAGGAAGAACCAAAAGAGCGGAAAAGAATTGGTTATAAACCTGATAAATTATAAAACAAGTAATCTTTTGTTGGACAAAGGCTGTCACAATTTGTGATAACCTCTGTTCAACATTAAATTTAGCCCTTCTACGCTCTATGCGTTTACTGAACCAGGTGTGGCTATATTATCGAGCATATTGAATAGTGAAAGGGAAATAATCGTAAATATTCAAATTATCAGTGTATTCACTCTTGTAAGGCAACTTCTTTAAGACCATGTTGAATTGAGGATTAACCTTTTTCCAGATCATTCTTGCCGAGGAATTTAACTAAAGTATGTTTTTGTTCGATTGAGTGTAGCCGTTTAAGTTTCCTATGTCCCAGACAAATTACGAACCGCCATTTTTTTCCTCGACGATCACGTTAATAGAAGGCAATTATTCATATATTATCACTGGTATCTAACCAGAATACTTGCAGACCCTGATTGTCCTTTCTGGTATATGATCTATAAAACGCTCTTTGTTGTTTGAAGTAAGTCTTTAATATAACAATAGAATAATCCATCTTGAAAATTGTTTTATCTATTTTAATTCGGTTGGTCCACCAATAGTTTTAACCACCAATTAATTTAAGTTATGAAAGTTAAAAAAACCCTATGCCTTTCTTGTCGCTGATTCTAATCTCATGGACTTCTTTCGCGCAAAATGGAAGCACGTGGCTAATGACCCTTTTTTGTGTAAAATCAAAAAGACGTTTCACAAAAAATATTACTTTAACGGAGAAAGGTGCACGAAATGTGTCGGTTACAAATGCTTGGAATGCATTTTCCTCTCTATCAATGAAATCAAGTAAGTGTTTTATTCTACTGCCATAATGAACTTATAGGATTCACAACAACTAAAGTGCGTTCGTTATAATTAAAATGACGTGCATGGCCGTTTTAGTGTATATATAATATATAAACCTTAAAAATGAAGAACCAGTTATCCAAACTCCTCGAACCAAAAATCAACGGTCCAGAAATCACCTCTTTATTGGTGGAATTATTGAATGTTAAAATATCAGAAAGTACCATTAAAAAGGAGCTTGAACAGCATCCCGATTATCCAAGCCTTTTAAGTATTAGTGACGTGTTAAAAAGCTATGGTATAGAAAATATTGGGATTAAATTTAATCACAATAAGTTTACCGAAATCCCTGTACCGTTTATTACTCAATTTAAAAGTGTAGAAAGGGGTATTCAGTTCTTTACCGTCGTAAAGGACATTAAGGAGAATATCATTCATTTTCTTGATCCCGAAAAACACAGCTGGCGCGTACTGGCCAAAGATGATTTTCTCAAAAGATGTTCCGGCGTTGCCCTATTGACAGAAGCCGGAGACGATGCCGGAGAAAAGAACTATGTAAAAATACGAAAGGAAGAAAAGAGGAAAAACGTCCTGCAGTATTTTGCTATTTTATTTATTCCTGTTGCTGTTGTTATTGCAGGAATAATAGCATTGTTACAATATGGTACAAGTACTCTACTGCCTTTTGTGTTTTCCATCTTTACACTGGCGGGTGGTGTCGTCGGCGCTTTGTTGCTCTGGTACGAGTTAGACCAACACAACCCTGTATTACAGCAAATATGCAACGCAGGCAAAAAAGTAAACTGCAGTGCGGTGTTGCAATCAAAAGCTTCCAAAGTTGCAGGGGTTAGTTGGAGCTCGATTGGTTTCAGCTATTTTATGGGCATGCTGTTGTTATTCCTATTTTTCGGGATCACAAGTCCGGTTGTTTTGTCCGCAGTTTCATGGATAAATGCCATTGCGGTGCCTTACGTACTGTTTTCTCTGTACTACCAATGGCACGTGGCGAAACAATGGTGCGTATTGTGTCTATCCGCACAAGGTTTATTGGTTTTGCAGCTAACAACAGCTCTTTTAGGCGGATGGTACACATTATTGCCTTTTGGCGCTATAAGGGATGAATTGTTTTCACCCACAACACTAACTGCTTTTGTTATCCCTTTTATAATAACTGCTATTCTAGTACCTTCTTTGCAAAAAGCCAAGGAAGGAAAGCGATATTACACCGAACTGCAAAAATTGAAACATAACCGGCAAATATTTGAAGCCTTGCTGCAAAAACAAAAAGAAGTTACTGAAAATCCTCAGGGCTTAGGAATAATACTTGGCAACCCCAATGCTCCCTATAAATTAATAAAGGTATGTAACCCCTATTGTGGACCGTGTGCCAAAGCGCATACTCCTATGGAGGAGCTGTTGCATAACAACTCAGATGTTCAGTTGCAGATATTATTTACTGCTACCAATACCGAAGGCGACATTAAGACACCACCCGTTAAACATTTATTGGCCATCGCTGCAAATAACACAGAGGCAATCGTAAAACAAGCGTTGGACAATTGGTATTTCGCTGAAAAAAAAGATTACGAGACCTTTGCCACGAAATACCCAATGAATGGAGAATTGAAACAGCAGGAAGCCAAAATTGGCGCTATGAAGAACTGGTGCGATAAAACAACAATAGCGTTTACACCTACGTTTTTTGTTTCCATTCCGAATCATGATGGATTTACAAGATATTATCAGCTGCCAGAAATATATAGTGTGGCTGACTTGAAATAT
>DASXMZ010000467.1:0-5723 GCA_036495385.1 Mucilaginibacter sp.
GGTTTTAACCTTCACCGGAAACGGAGGCCTTACCGGATCAACTTGCGGGTTTTTCTTTAGTTCATCCAAGGCAACTTCAATAGCTTTTTCTAATTGAGGATCCTTTCCACTAATTACTTCCGATGGTGTTTGTTCAACTTCAATATCGGGCGCTATGCCGACATTTTCTACTATAAAGCCGTCTTTGGTCCATATCCCGATATTGGGAGCGGTTACCGATCCCCCGTCAATAAATTCGGGAAAATCTAAAATACCTACTAATCCTCCCCAGGTGCGCTTACCTACCAATGTCCCGACTTTAAATTTCCTGAACATCCAGGGTAGCATATCGCCTCCTGAGCCTGCTGTTTCATCGGTGATCATCACTTTTGGTCCTTGGATAGATGCGCTGGGCGATTTCAAGTCTTTTCCATACCTCATATGCCAATATGCCTGGTAGGGGTTTAGTAACAAGTTGATATAATAATCGGCCAGGTCTCCTCCGCCGTTAAAACGTTCGTCAACTATAATGGCCTTGCGGTTTGCTTGTGGGTAAAAATATCGTTTAAAATAATCGTGTCCCTCTCCAGCTGTATTCGGTACATAAACATAAGCCACCTGTCCGTTTGTGGCCTCAGTAACTTTACGCAGATTGCCTTCAACCCAGTCGCGGTTGCGTAGCGCAAACTCATTTTCTACGGGCACCACCTTAACTACCCTTGATCCGGTATTATCGGGATTAGGCCCGACAGTTAATTCAACAATTTTGCCAGCTGTATTTTCAAAATAGCTATAAATATTTTCGGTTCCGCTAACTTCTTTGCCATTTACAGCCAGCAGGTACTCCCCCTCTTTCACGTTAACCCCGGGTTCGGTGAGGGGTGAACGTAATTTGGGGTTCCAGTTTAAGCCTCCGTATATTTTTTTAATTTGATATTTATTATTAGTAATTATGTAGTCAGCGCCAAGCAAACCACCCTTAACTGCTTGTAATTTATACATCCTTTCTCCGGGGTCACTTACACGGTGGTGGCCTATTGATAGCTCGCTGAACATCCATTGGAACAATGTATTCAAGTCGCTCCTGCATGTCAAATCGGGTAAAAACACCGCATATTTCTTTTTAATTGCCGGCCAGTTTGCGCCATGCATACCAGGATCATAAAAATAGTCACGATTAACCCTCCAGGCCTCGTCAAACATGTCTGCCCACTCGGCAGCAGGGTCAATTTTTATCTGTATGTCGCTAACGTTAACCACGCCTTTACCGGCTTCGGGCTTTTCGCCTGCGTTGGATATGGTGTACGTATCATTTTTAACGCATAGCATCTTTTTTCCATCGGCAGTAAGTAAGTAGTATTTCACCGGAACCACCTCACCGTCAGTTCGTTTTTTAAAGCTGTATTTATGCAGCGTACCGGAGCCATCATCGGCGGAACTCACATACAACAGGTCTCCATCATTGTCAACGTTTAATTGCGTGTAGTTACCAGCTTTAATCGGTAAATCAACAATTCGGTTCTGTAAGCCATCCCAATCAATTTTCAAGTCTTTGTCATCATCAGCCGGTTTTGCTTTTTTTTCCTCTCCTTTTTTTGATTCTTCCGTAGTTTCCTTTTTGGCCATTTCTTCATCGTTCTCTTTAGCAAACGGCGAAATGGTTCCCTTTTGAAGTGTTACCAGATAAATTGAATTTGTTAATCTGAAATCAATGCTTGACTGATCGAACCAGTTTATTACGGGACCTGCGTCAGTTGATGAAAAAAAGTAAAGGTATTTACCTTCGCGATCGAAATGTGGTTCTGAGGCATCGCTCATTCCGTCAGTTACTTCAAACGATTTCTTCTGCGCCAATGAATAAAGACAGACTCTTTTAAATTGAGTCGAAGTAACTTTTGTATAAGCTATCCATTTACTGTCGGCCGACCAATTTGCGGTTGCATCCCTAAAGGCTCCCGGCGTGTATAATTCATCCGCGTCAATCTTTGTAATATCTCCAGTAGCGAGATCAGCTACATACAGACTTCGGCTATTGTCAACAAAATTGATTTTTTTGCCATCGGGCGACCAGTTCAAATACGCATAAAAACCGGCACCATTCAATTTTATGATTTTAGGATCGCCTTTTCCGTCCTGCGGTTTAATATACAATTGATATTCGCCTGACGCATCCGAAAAATAAGCTATAGATTTTCCATCCGGAGACCATGCCGGGTATTTCTCGTGCGCTCCCGGCGTTTGTGTTAAATTACGGTAGTCGCCCTTTTCGGCAGGAACTGTTACAATTTCACCACGGTAATCAAAAACCAAACGTGAACCTGAGGGAGAAATATCAGCAGAACGTATATAATCGGTGCTTTTTACAAAGCGCGGCCGCAGTTCGAGCAAATCGGCGGCTATTCCAATTGTTAGTTTCTTGGCAGCGGCGGTGACAGGATCAAAAATATGAAGGTATCCAGCCTGTTCAAATATGATTTTATCGTTACCTCCGGAAGCATTTAATATGGGGAAGTCTTTATACTCGGTCAGCTGCTTAACATCCTTTGATGCTATATCGTAACAAAATAAATTAAACTCACCGTTTCTATCGCTCCTGAAATATACCTTATTACCAAGCCAAACAGGTTGGGTATCATTGCAGCCTCCTTCAGGCTGCGGAATTTTAACTATCGACTTGTCGGCAAAGGAAAAGAGATAGATTGTAGCTATCGAGCCCCCACGGTAATGTTTCCATTCTTTAAAAACATCGGGTAATGGCGTATAAGCAAGATGTGTTCCATCAGGCGAGTAAGTTGCGTAATACCCGTTAGGTATTTCTAATTTGGTTTCGTTCCCTCCTGTAATAGGTACTGTGAACAATTGTGCGTACCGGTTTGAAAAAGTTGTTCTCGGTGAAGCAAACAAAACCGATTTGCCATCGGGTGTAAAACCTCTGACGGCATCCGGAGCGGGGTGCCAGGTAAGTCTTTTTGGTATGCCTCCTTCAGTTGGAATAATATACACATCCGTGTTGCCTTCATATTGCGCGCTAAAAGCTATTAGCTTACCATCAGGCGAAAAGAAAGGGTTTGACTCAATTCCTTCATCAACGGTAAGTCTTTTTGGCTCTGAGCCATCAAGATTGGCTACCCACAAGTCCTCGGCATAAATAAAAGCTATGTGGGTCTCACTCACCGCAGGCTGCGAAAGCATCTTGGTATCTTTTGTGTTAATAGCACGCCCGGTGAAAGGCAGGATAATTAATACGACGAGCAGTAATTTAAAAGCTGAATAAAATTTCGTCATGATTAGTCAGGTTTTTGTTTAATATAAACGGACCGCGATATGGGACCGAATAAAATTAAACAATTTTATTGATTCCAATCACCTGACCATTTACTTATCTAACTTTCTCGTGGTTTTTCATCAAATTTTTAAAGCCAATGCTTATACAAAAAACAAGGCTATCCGCTAAGATAACCTCGTCTTACTTTGTGATTTTTTTATTTTCGTAAAACCCTGATTGGGAAATATCTTCCGGATATTTTATTTAAATACCCCCGCGTTCGAAGTGGTATCACCATCAACATCCTTACTTTCCACATCCCAATTCGGGCCATCAACTTTCTTTCCCCCTTTCGCGTAGTTTCTACCCTTTTTACTTCCCGACCGATTAATCACTGCAGCGCTCGGTTTATCCGAATTTGGAAAAGGTTTTGTGGGGTCATCTTTATTTTTATCCGTTCTTTTACCAAAGCTTTCTTTTATAGTTTCCATATTTTGATATTTAATTATCTAATAGTGCGATGAGGCCGGTTTTTAAGATATAATCAAAAACATTTTCTGGCTACACACCTTCAGTACCTGGTTCGTGTCCAACCATTCTTCCGGTTTTGCGGGGATAAGGTCTGCTCACAAAATCAGTCTTAGCATTTCCCACGGAAGGAAACTCGTGAGGATTGGGTGGGGTTACATCTGTTTGTTCGCTGTATGACGCGTCACTGCTTTTTGTTGGCCGTCGATATTCTGTTTCTCGGGGGTATCCCGACTTCTCGTGCTCCGATTCGCGCTTTTCAGGTACTTCGTTAGGCCGTTTTTCTTTTTTTTCTCCGGGATAAGAATTGTTGATAGATTTTTTATCTCTATGATCGTCCTGACCATATGAGTTTGATTTATTATTTGCTGTCATAGGTTTTCATTAATTTATAACATAATAAACGAATGAAATTTCCTTATTGTTTGTTTAGCTTTCTAATTAAGAAATAAACTTTCAATAACAGACATTAGATCAGGAAGATAATTTAACTAAGCATTTACAAGGCACAACTCCCTTACCTTAGCAACTACATAGTCAACCTCTGCTATGGTGTTATATTTTGAGAAGGAAAATCTGACCGACGGCCTTGATGGGTTTGCACCGATAGCGTTTAATACGTGTGAGCCAATATCGGTACCCGAGCTACAGGCACTACCGCCCGATGCAGAAATACCCGCTATATCGAGGTTAAATAATAACATATCGGCCATTTCCATTTCGGGAAAAGATACGTTTAGTACGGTATACAGACTTTTTTCTGCACCGGTTTCCCCGTTAAAGCTAATGCCCGGCACCTTTTCTATTAATTGGCTGATCATATAGTCCTTTAACCCCTGGATATGTTTCTGATGTTCGGTCATCTCAATATAGGCAATTTCAAGTGCCTTTGCCAAACCTGCTATACCATAAACATTTTCGGTACCACCCCGCATATTTCGTTCCTGCGAACCACCATAAATCATTGGTTTTATTTTCATCCGGTGGTTCACGTGTAAAAAGCCTATTCCTTTTGGGCCATGCAGTTTGTGAGCCGCGCAAACCATGAAATGAATTTTGAGTTTGCTCAGGTCATGCGCGTAATGGCCCATAGTTTGAACCGTATCGCAATGAAAAATGGCATTATATTGCTCACAAAGATCACCAACGAGTGCTATATCTGTCAGCGTCCCAATTTCATTATTGGCATGCATTAATGACACAAAACTGTGTTCATTGTTTTGCAACAACGTTTCCAGGTGCTTGTAATCAATATTGCCTTTATTGTCCGTATCAACAAAACTCAGACTGATTAGTCCTGCCTTTTGCATTGCCTTCAGCGTATGGATAACGGCATGATGCTCCAGCCGGCTTGTTATGGCGTGCTTAATGTTGTTATCTATGATTCCGCAACGGATAGCAGTATTATCAGCTTCGGTACCGCCGCTGGTAAAAAATATTTCGGCGGGTGAAGTATGTAATAAATTGGCAATTGTTTTCCGTGATTTCTCAATCAATGCCCGTGCTTCCCTGCCGTGGCCATGTATAGATGATGGATTGCCGTAATTGCTTTCCATAATGGTATACATAACCTTTAATACTTCCGGATCTATTGGAGTTGTAGCAGCATTATCAAAATAAACACGCATCTTTTAGTTTTGAATTAGTGAATTATTGAATTAATGATTGCAGGTAATTTATTGAATTGATTTAAGTTCGGATGAAGTTTCAATCAATAATTCAGTCAATCAATAATTACTTTAGTTTTAATATCTCTTTTATATCGGCAATTATCTTATTTGCCAAATTGTCGGCAATAGTTTCTGAATTACCTTCTGCGTAAATACGAATGATAGGTTCAGTATTTGACTTCCGCAAATGTACCCATTCTTTGTCAAATTCTATTTTTAAGCCGTCAATTGTGGTGTGAGGCTGGTTTTTGTACTTTTCTTTAACCTTGAGCAGCAACGCA
>DASXMZ010000468.1:0-2669 GCA_036495385.1 Mucilaginibacter sp.
TTTTCATCGCCAAGCTTTTTACTGGAAGAGTTAAACATCCACGCCAAAAAAATATTAACTATTACCGGATATAGCGAACCCGAGTTTCAGCAAATTAAACTATTGGTTGTCAGCAATATTAAGTTTGTTGATCCCAGAAAAATAAAAAAAGGGAATTGGGAAACATCATATGATATGCTAAAAGATATTGACGAAACACTTCATTTTTAGCGTTGAATATGGAAATAGATGGATTTTTATGGACCGGAGATAAGAAACTGATTAGAGGTTTACAAAATAAAAATTACAACAAGGTAGTCACCACGGACGTTTTATATTCTAAATATTTTGGATTGTGAAAAAAAACTTTCTTTTATTAATTACTCCCCTATTATTTTATTGTCAATGTTTCGCCCAGCAGTCGATCGAAAGCGGGAACATCAAACAATTAAAAATTTACCAAGATAGCCTATCGGCATTGGGTAAAAAGATGATTAATAATGACATCGACGTCGAGCGCAAAAATGCTAATTATGCATTTATTAAAATGCTGGTCGGCGCATTGAAAACCCAAAATTCATTCTTTTTCGCATTCGACTCACTAAAAACTATAAGCATAGTAAACTCGCCCGACAAACGTTTTCGCATATTCACCTGGCCAATTGCCAATGATGACGGCAGCTACCGGTTTTATGGCGCTATACAAATGAATACAGGTGGCAGCCTGCAATTGTTCCCGCTTAATGACTATTCTGCTGGGTTGACAAACCCTGAAGATTCTGTAACCGACAATCGCAAATGGTTTGGCGCTGAATATTATAAGATTGTTCCTGTTGATGCACCGAAACCGTATTATGTTTTGCTCGGGTGGAAAGGATATACTGCAAAATCAACAAAAAAAGTAATTGAAGTGCTATCATTTAAAGATGACAAGCCTGTACTGGGCTTGGCCGTGTTTGATCAGAATGGAAAAATCCATAAAAGGGTGGTTTTTGAATATACCCGCCAGGTGTCGATGCTGCTGAGATACGTACCTGAACAAAAATTAATCGTATTTGATCATCTAGTACCACCTGACCCCAAATTAAAGAATCAAAAAGACACCTACGGTCCTGATTTAAGTTACGATGGTTATCGCCTTGAAAACGGAAAATGGCTATTCAGTGACAACCTGGATATGAGAAACGTTCCCAACAGCCACGATGCAGAATACGTCGACCCCAAAAAACAGGCTGCAATAGACAAGGCCAGCGTGGGGAAAAATAATTAGTAGATTGTTGCAAAGTTTTAAATTTGAAATGTTGTAAGGTTTTTCTTATCCCGTAAATTAACATTCCAACCTTACAACATTTCAACTTTACAACTTTCCTAATATTCCAACTTTACAACATTCCAACCTTTCAACTTCCCTAACACTTACAACTTTAAAACCTTTCAACTTCCTAAGTTAATTTGTTGGAATGTTGTAAAGTTGTAAAGTTCTTTAATAGCGATTTTCTTATCCTTTAATTAACATTCCAACTTTAAAACCTTTCAACTTCTCAAACCAAATTAAAGCTGTATGTTTTGTAACACTTTCAGTATTAAATTTTGAATTAGAGGAATTGTAGTACTTTAGTAAAATTTTTATAAAAATAATGCAAGTAACTGTACCAGCACCGGCACTGCCCGTTAAACCAAAATTTCCACGAAGTGTCCCATTTATTATCGGCAATGAAGCCGCCGAGCGTTTCAGCTTTTATGGGATGCGGTCGATACTAGTGACCTTCCTGGTAGCCCAGTTTTATAACCCAGCTCACAACCCGGCATTAACCACCGTTGCAGAAGCTAGGGCAAACCAAAGTACACACTTTTTTGTTGCTCTCGCCTATTTTATGCCGTTTGTAGGCGGCTGCGTAGCCGATTGGTTTACAGGTAAATATAAACTCATTTTATATATCTCTATCGTATACTGCATCGGACATTTATTTTTATCGTTGTTTGATACAAATTTAAATTTGTTTACAGGCGGCTTGGTTTTGATCGCTGTTGGAGCAGGCGGAATAAAATCGTGCGTGTCTGCAAACGTGGGCGACCAATTTGACAAAACAAACCAGGAACTTTTATCGAAAGTTTATGGCTGGTTTTATTTCAGCATAAATGCCGGTTCCATGTTTGCAACTGTTTTGATACCTTGGACCTACGCGACTTATGGCGCGAAGCTTGCATTCGGAATACCGGGCATATTAATGGCCCTTGCTACTATAATTTTCTTTTCAGGTAGGAAAAAATATGTCAGGGTGCCACCGCAAGGAATAAACAGGAATAATTTCGTCTTCATATCAGTATACGCTTTGCTAAATGTCGGCAAAAAACAAAAAGGCCAGTCATTGTTAGATGTCGCAAAAGATAATTTCGACGACGAAAAAGTAGAAGGCGTTAAAGCAGTTTATCGTGTAATGGCTGTGTTTTTCTTCGCTTTGGCGTTTTGGGCCGTTTGGGATCAAAATCTGTCGGAGTGGGTACTCCAGGCAGCCAAAATGAACAGGGAAATCAATTTAGGTTTTACAAAATTCACCATTCTGGCAGGGCAGGTACAAACATTTAACCCGGTATTCTTATTAATTTGCATACCGCTCTTTAACTACTGGCTATACCCCGCACTTGATAAAATAGGGCTTAAAACTACTCCTCTGAGAAGATTGGGTGCG
>DASXMZ010000469.1:0-8234 GCA_036495385.1 Mucilaginibacter sp.
ATTCGCCATTCACAAATTTTAGCATCACATCTTCCAGCGCATCACCTTCCAGTTGTCCGTGCGCTATGCCCACTCTCGCCTTCGGCACCAAACGATGGATCATGCCGCCTAATTGCGGCAGATCGGCTACCCGGTTATGGATAAAAAACACTTGCCCGTTCCGGTCTATTTCGTGTTCAATGGCTTCTTTTATCAGCGTATCGTTAAAAACATGCAGCTCTGTAACAACAGGCTGCCTGTTTGGCGGAGGGGTTGATATAATAGATAAGTCCCTTGCACCCATCAGCGAAAAATGCAGGGTGCGCGGAATTGGTGTAGCCGTTAAAGTAAGCGTATCCACATTGGCGCGCATTTGTTTTAGTTTTTCCTTTGTTGATACGCCAAATTTTTGCTCTTCGTCAATGATCATCAGCCCCAGGTCTTTAAACTTTACATCCTTGCTAACCAAGCGGTGAGTACCGATGATGATATCGACCTTCCCCTCCTTCAGTTTCTCTAAAGTTTCTTTGATCTGCTTGCTCGATTTAAAGCGGTTTACATAATCGATATTGCAGGGAAAGCCTTTTAAACGATCAGAAAAGGTTTTATAATGTTGTGCCGCCAAGATGGTTGTTGGCACAAGGATAGCGACTTGTTTACTATCGGCTACGGCCTTGAAAGCCGCTCTCACCGCGACTTCTGTCTTACCAAAGCCAACATCGCCACAAATGAGCCTGTCCATAGGATGCGGCGATTCCATGTCTTTTTTAAAGTCACTGGTTGCCTTTTCCTGGTCGGGCGTATCCTCGTAAATAAATGAAGCTTCCAGTTCAGTTTGCAGATAGCTGTCGGGCGAAAACGCATTACCCTGTTGTGCTTTACGTACAGCGTAAAGTTTGATCAGGTCGCGGGCTATGTCTTTAACTTTTTTTTTTGTAGTTTTCTTCAGGCGTTCCCAGGTTTCGGTACCAAGTTTGTTCATTTTGGGAACAGTGCCTTCTTTACCGCTATATTTTGCTATACGGTTAAGCGAGTTGATATTAACATAAAGCAGGTCATTGTCCGCATATATCAAACGGATCATCTCCTGCATTTTACCGCTAACCTCAACTTTTTCCAGACCGGCGTATTTGCCGATGCCGTGGTCAATATGGGTTACATAATCGCCGGGCTTCAGTTCACGCAATTCTTTTAGCGTAATTGCCTGCGAGCGCTGGTAGCCTTTTTTGAGTTTGTACTTGTAGTATCTGTCAAATATCTGGTGATCGGTGTAGCAGGCCAGCTTTTGTTCGCGGTCAACAAATCCCTCCCTTATAGAGACACTTATCGGCGTAAATTTTACAGTTTTATCAAGATCTTCAAGGATAGCATATAAGCGTTCAACCTGCCGTGCGGAATCTGTAAGGATGAAATTCTCGATATGCTCTGCTTCGTTATTTTTAAAATTATGGATAAGCAGGGTAAAGTCTTTATTAAAAGACGGCTGCGGCCGCATATCAAAATTGAATGATTGCGTTGCCTGGTAAAAAAACTGTTTGCCAAATTCAATAACCGGGAAATCATGCAATTGATCGGCTATTAATTTTTCGTCGGTAAAACCAAACTTGGGGTCAATCCAATCAGGGTTTTGATTTTTATCTTCTACAGATAACGCTTTCCAAACTTCGGTAGCCTTTTTATAACCGCTGTGAATAATGTCCAAAGTGAATTGTACATCTTTTATCCAAACCTGCGTTCCGGCATCTACATATTCTAACAGAGAGATGTTATTTTCGGTGAGGAACTTGGATTGTACGTTCGGAACGATAGTAATACTTTTAACCTGCTCAACCGAAAGCTGGCTTTCAACTTCGAAAGTGCGGATAGATTCAATCAAATCGCCAAAAAACTCTATCCGGTAAGGCAGATCATGCGAGAAGGAAAATATATCAACTATACCGCCACGGATTGAAAACTGGCCCGGCTCGTAAACAAAATCAACGCGATCAAAATCGTACTCAATTAAAAATTCATTAATAAATTCAATACTCAGTTTATTGTTTAATGAAATTTCGAGAGTGTTTTTTTCGAGAGATGCCCGGTCAATTACTTTTTCAGCCAGCGCCTCGGGATAAGTAACAATCAGTTGCCCAAATTCGGATGAATGATTAAGCTCATTAAGTACTTCCGCACGTGCAAGTACGTTGCTGCTATCGGGCTGCGTGAATTCAAATGGCTTTCTGTATGACGATGGGAAAAGTAAAACCTCTTTTCCGGTTAAATTTTCAAGATCGGCCTGGAAATAACCTGCCTCTTCCCTTTCGGGCAACACAAATATCATGTGCTTGTGTTGTAAAAAATATAATGCTACCGCGACGGCCGCATCACTTGATCCGACTAACCCACGCAACTGAACTCTTGGATTTTTTGAAGCGTTAAGGACTTGTGCCAACGCTGTTATCCTATGATCAGTTTTATATCGTTCTAAAATATCACGAATGTTCAAACTGCGGCAAATATACAGAAAAAAGGATTTTTTATCTTAAAAAGGATAGGGAGTAAAATATTGCAAACAATATTGTTTGATATTACTTATAAACAGTAAATTTATTAATTGGAAGCAACTCGCTTACAAGGATACTAGTACTACTTATATATACCTAACCAATTTTAACCATGAAGAATGCAATTACTTACGGTGTGTTGATAGGCATTTTTAGCGGCCTATGGATGTTTGTTATGCGCTGGCTTGGCTATTCGCCCCAAAAAGCGAACCTGGCTCCCATCGAATATTTTTCGGTGCTTATTCCGATAATAATATTATATTTTGGCGTAAAACAGTACCGGGACGTGGATAGCAAGGGACATTTGGGATTTTTACCCGCACTGATGCAAAGCTTTAAAATATTATTGATAGGCGGCGTAATAGCAGTTTTTGCAGCTATAACTTATATTGAAGAATTTTCAAAAGGCAGCAGTATAGGTGATTTTTCAGGCCGTGTATTCGGGGCTTTGCTGGTGGGTTTGTTATTCGCATTGGGCGTATCGGCGTTAATGACAACAAGACACAATAAAGTTGATTAGGATCTTTTTTTTTAAATACTTTGAACTTATATTTTGGACGGCAGGGCTGATTTCCTTAGCCCTCACCAACCCATTAGGTGAATCTCATTTCGCACTGTGCCCCTTGAAGCTTTTGGGATTTAGCTGGTGCCCGGGTTGCGGTTTGGGTCATTCAATTTCTTTTTTATTTCATGGCGATCTTAACCGGTCATTCCATGCGCATTGGTTGGGTATCCCGGCGCTGGTTATTATTTCGCATCGTATTTATATTTTGATCAGGATGCGTTTTTTTTCGCAAATACAATTACAGCGACAGCAATTTTAGTCACTGTAGCAGAAATTTAGATATACAGGCTTTACCGCTTAAAATCAGACGCTCACCGTTGATTTTCAACAATCTGCCTATTTTGTATTTTATTAATTTAAGTTCTATCTTAGTTTTATATCACGAATAAAAAATTCACCTGAATATTTAAGAAATTATGGACATGAATCACAATCCTTATATGGCGCTGCCTGGCATCACGCCTGAAGAAATGGGATATCTACAGCAAGCCATCGGCGATCTTAATGAAAACCAGCAAAAATATTTTTATATGGTATATTCCGGAAAACGAAAAAATCCACAGGATATAATGCTGTTTACCTTACTTGGTTTTATTGTTGTTGCCGGGGTACAAAGATTTGTGGTGGGGCAAATAGGCATGGGCATTTTATATCTGCTTACCGGAGGCCTTTGTTTAATTGGTACCATTGTAGATTTGGTTAATTATAAAACTATAGCTACCGACTTTAACCGCAAAATGGCCTACGAAAGCTATCAGATTGCCAAGATGAGCAGCTAATTGAGCTGAAAGCTAAAAGCTAAAAGGTTTTGGGATTTATGGACAACCAAATTGGCAAATTATTAATATTGATTGGCGCCGGAATTTTGATTCTCGGCGTTGTTTTATATTTTTTTGGCGGAAACCTTAAATGGCTGGGCCACCTTCCGGGCGACATACGGATTGAACGAAAGAATTTCAGCTTTTACTTTCCCCTAGGAACACTTATTCTGCTTAATTTGATCATATTTTTGATCTTCAGGATATGGAGATGGATAAATTGAGTCGAATTAATAACTTTAATTATAATGCCCTCTTATAGAGTAAATCTTTACTGTTTGTTTGCCTTCAAGTAACTGATATATAATTCGATGTTCCTCGTTGATTCGCCTCGACCAGAGTCCCGACAAATTATGCTTTAGAGGTTCAGGTTTACCAATGCCCTTATACGGATTTTTCTCGATAGCGTCGATAAGTTGTTGAATCTTCTTCTGTATAATCTTATTCCCTGATTTTTTCCAGTATTTAATGTCCTGTTGTGCCTCGTCAGAGTAGATTATTTCCATAGATCCTCAGTTTTTATAGCCTTATATTTTCCGGCTTTAAAATCTTCTTCACTACGGTTAATCTTTTCTACAAATTCGGGATTGTACGGCGATTTTTCTTCTTCGAAACGTATTTTCAATGCCTTCATAAAAGCTTTCAAGGCAGCTAATTTTTCTTTGTTTTCCGGATGTGCTATTACTGTTCCCATAAATCAAATTTACAACTTTATTTTTTCAATTAAATATGATTATTGTATAGCTTAGCAAGGAAGAATAAAACAACAATTACATTTAATGGGCTTTTTCAATAAAAAACAACCAATTGAGGTCTCGAAGCCGATTGTTAACCCGGCACTAAAAAAAGCTATCAAAGTATTTAATTCAAATAAAAGCGAAAAAATATTAGAGGCAGTAGCCTCTGCGTTAAAAAAAGCTAACTTTTTGGTTTTGATTAATTCAGAAAAAATGAAAGTTTCTCAAACAACAGAAAGTAATAATCAGATCGTAGAAAAAGGATCAGTAATAGAATTTCTTAAAACCTTTGACGAAAACAATGATTCATTTTTGCCAATATTTACGGATTGGAACGAAGTAGACTTATGGATAGAAAGCCGGGAAAACATTGCTGGCTGGATAATGACTACAACAGAGGTTTTTAGTTTTGTTGTTAAAAACAAGAATGACAAAGGATTAGTTATTAATCCTTGCTCTGATAGATGGGCTATGGATAAAGAGCAGATAACAAACTTCTTAACCGAAGGATAATTAAAAATCAAAGATTGATGATTACTTCAACCGATAATGCTGAGCACTATTTATGGGGCAACCACTGTGATGGCTGGCACTTGTTAAAATCGGACGAGTTGAGTGTGATACAGGAACGGATGCCTCCCGGTGCCGGTGAACAACGGCACTTCCACGAGAGCGCCCAACAAGTGTTTTATATACTGACAGGCACGGCAACTTTTGAAATAGGCCGGGAGACAAAGACGGTTGGAGTGCGGCAGTCAATCCATATTCCTAAAAACACAAAACACCGCATTATTAATAATTCTGATGCCGACCTGCATTTTTTGGTGATATCCCAACCAAAATCGCATGGCGATAGGGTGAACATCCCTTAACATTTTCCCAACTACTTTACGAGAATAATTATCTGGGCTAAAACTAATTTCATATTTAGGTTATTATATGTGTAAAAACCTACATTATGAAAAAAGTATATTTTACATCTATCCTATTGCTGCTATTGTGTTTAAGCAGTTGTTCGGTAATCGGTGGTATTTTTAAAGCCGGCGCGGTCACGGGTATAATTGCAGTAGTCGTAGTTATACTCGTTATTGTTTGGATAGCCTCTATGTTCAGAAGCAAATAGGATTTGTCAAACAATCAAATTTTACCGGAATAATATTTGAGTTCGATAAGGTCATGAGGCATCGGCTTTGTATTCCATTGATCATGGATAGCAAGGGCGGTGCCGAGGGCGGTTGCCTGCGCCATTGAAGCGGCGTATACTTCGAGCTTTGGAAATGCAGTGGCCAGCATATGCATGAATACTGCGTTTTTGCTAAAGCCGCCATCCACAAAAATTCGTTTTACCAGGGTGCCTTTTAAAACATACCCGGTTAATGTTTTTTGTTGTCGTACGATATCCTCCATTAACTGATAATAAGCTTCAATATCGCTGGAAAAATCTGATAGATTTCTGTCTCCAAAGGGCACTTTTTGACTTTGAGAATCAGGCTCGGATTCATCCTTTTTCTTTCTTTTTTTCGGTCCTTCGAATTTGCTTGCTTCGTTACGATATTTTACGGGGTCCTGATTAAAGTGCGCCGCTATACGCGCAACCTGCTGGTCGTATTCATGTCCGCTAAACAGGCGCGATGCTTTCACCGGTTTGCCCTTGTACTGGATGTAGTTTAAACAGTCGTTTTTCAATTCATCTTCCGTCAACGGCGACTGGTTGAAAGGATTGAGACTAATTGCCCACGTTCCGGTTGAAAGTAAGATAAAAGGTTCCTTAAAGCTTACGAGGTAAGGAATCAACGCGGCCGAACTATCGTGTAAACCAATACCAACTTTGTAATTACTTTCAGGAAGTGAAGATTGAACTGTCTCATCCGAGGGATGAATAAGCGCGAGTTTATCGATGATTTGCTCCTTGATTACCCAATTGTGATAGTCATTTCGTGCAAAATCCCAGAGGGCTGTATGGCATCCGATGCTGGTCAAATCAGAAAACACCTGCCCGCTTACCAGGTAACTCAGATATTGTGGCAAGTGCAGGGCATATTTTACCTTTTTAAATAATTCGGGTTTTTGATATTTAACCCGGTACAATTGCAAACCCGAATTCAGGCTACCTAAAGCAGGCGACGCGGTCTCGAACGAAAATTTGACTTCGTCGCCATAGGTATCATAAAATTGCTTTTTAATATCTTCTGGGTATGGCTTAAGATAGTTATAAAGCGGGGCAAGCGACTGCCCCTTTGCATCGATATAAACAAAACTTGCCCCGTATGCAGAAAAATTGACGGCCTGAAGGTTAAATTCTTTAAGCTTGCCAATTTCATTCAATGAATCGTACACGGAAAGTTTGAGGCTTTCCAGATTTTCGCAAGGGAATCCATCTTCATCAACAGTTTCATTAAACCTTGCCGATCTTTCAAAAACAATATTATAGTTTTCGTCAAAAAGGAAAAGTTTTTTATTGGTTTTGCCAACATCAAAAACAGCGATGACAGGTATGGATTTCATACTACAGTCCGGTTGCTATTGTCTTTTGCCCGCGTTTCTTTACCAGGCCACTCCTTACGCCCTGCAGCCGGTAAACGGCTATTGGGTTTAGTGCACCACCTGCTCTTAAACGCGCTTCGGCAATCAATGGGCGCACATCTGTGCGGTAGGCGTTTTGTAATATTTCTTGTGCATTAGCCACATCATTTTGCTGTTGCGCCTGGGACAGTGCTTCCTTATCAACCAGCAGCGCTTGTGCATAAGCTATCTTAATGGCCTCCACAGATTGAAGCAGGTCTTCTATCGGGTCTTTTACGTTGTGGGAAGCATCTATCATCCAGCCAATACCTGTTGCGTGGTCCATGCCGCGAGCATCCATTCCTTCAACAAGTTCGTTAAATATTAAAAAAAGTTGGTATGGGTTTATGCTGCCAACTGTTAAATCATCATCACCGTATTTTGAATCGTTAAAATGAAAGCCCGCTAGCTTACCTTCCATTAATAATAGCGATACAATTTGCTCGATGTTGGTGTTGGGCAAATGATGTCCTAAATCAACCAGCGTTTTAGCCTTTTCACCGAGCTTTGACGCCAATAAATAGGATTGGCCCCAATCGCCGATGGTAGTCGAATAAAAGTTTGGTTCAAACGGTTTGTATTCTATCCATACTTTCCAGTCGCTGGGCAGTGTTTCATAAATTTGTTCAAGGCTTTCTAACGTCCGCTGAAAAGCGCCCCTGAAATTTAACTGCCCCGGAAAATTTGACCCATCTGACAGCCATATTGACAAGGCTTTTGAACCCAACTGCTCGCCATATTTTATCACTTCGATATTATGATCTACAGCCTGCTTCCGTACGGCTTTAACTACATGGTGCAGTGAGCCAAATTTATAACTCAACTTTTGCCCTGGCTGGTCCTGGAAGGTATTAGAATTTACAGCATCGAAATGCAGGCCATAATCCGAAGCAAAATTCTTAATCATTTCTGCGTCTTTAGGAATATCCCATGGAATATGCAATGAAACAGAATTGCTGGAACGGTTGAGGGCATTGATGAGGGCTACATCCTCAATTTTTTCTGCAAGGTTGCGGGGTTCGCCGCCGCC
>DASXMZ010000470.1:0-2803 GCA_036495385.1 Mucilaginibacter sp.
TCCGTTACTATTTTCTTAAATTCATCAAAACTGAGTTCAGTACCGTTAAACCTACTGATAGCGTGTATTGCAGTTTCGGGCATATAATATTTTGTTAAGTCGGTAAAATTATAAAATTCTATTTTGTAATTGGCATTGTAACCTATAAAACATCTACTTCGTATAATAGTTTTTTTTAAACATTAAACGTTTTATATTTGCAATAATTAAATAACTATTATGAAAAAAATTTTGTTAGTGTGTGCCGTAATCTTAGGATTTGCCTTTTCCGCTTCGGCACAAGATAATCAAAAAGCTGAATTTAAATTCAACGAAGAAAAACATGATTTTGGTAAAATTCCACAGGGTACACCTGTTACCACCGTGTTTGAATTTACTAACATCGGCACCGAGCCCCTTATTTTGACCGAGGTAAGGCCAACATGTGGCTGTACCATTGCCGATTACACCAAAACACCGGTAAAGAGCGGCGACAAAGGCTTGATTAAAATCACGTATAATGCTGCTGTTGCGGCACCGTTTAACAAAACGATTATAGTGACATCAAATGCTAAAACTCCAACAAAAAATTTGAATATTGTTGGCGAGGTTATAGCTAAGCCTGCGACGAGCAGTAAGTAAACTTCGGCCTCCAAGCCCCCTCTAAATCTCCCCCGGTAGGGGAGACTTAGAGAAAGATATTTTTAAAGACACGGAAACCGTGTCTTTTTTTATTTAAAGAAGTGTAGACTTCAAAATAGGCCGCAATAAAAATTCTGCGGTATTCTTAGGCCAAAACAAGTCAAAATCGCAATCCACATTAAAAAAATCCGAAATCGAACGTCCGAATTCCGAAATTCGAACTAATTTTGCCCCATGCCAAAAATTTCTCAAAAGGGGCAGCATATGCCAGCCTCGCCTATCCGTAAGTTAACGCCGTATGCAGATATTGCTAAAGCTGCGGGTAAAAAGGTTTATCATTTAAATATAGGTCAGCCGGATATTGAAACGCCGACGGGAATGCTGAACGCGATAAAACATATCGATTTTAAAGTTTGGGCCTATACACCGTCAGAAGGAACACTGTCTTACCGTAAAAAATTAACAGGTTATTATAACAAGTTAGGGTATAACATCGCACCCGAAAATATTATAGTTACCACCGGCGGGTCGGAGGCAATTACCATATCCATGATGAGCTGTCTTGATCCGGGTGATGAAGTAATTATCCCCGAACCGTTTTATGCTAATTATAACGGTTTTGCTTGTCAAGGCAATGTTGTTGTAAAACCAGTACTAAGTTATATTGAAAATGGTTTTGCGTTACCGCCGATCGCTGAATTCGAGAAATTGATCACGCCAAAAACCAGGGCTATTGTGATATGCAGTCCGAATAACCCTACCGGGTATTTATACTCGAAGGAAGAGCTTGAAGCACTGAAAACGCTGGTGTTGAAATACGACTTGTATTTATTTTGCGATGAAGCTTACCGCGAATTTTGTTACGATGGACATACCTTCACTTCGCCCATGCACCTTGACGGGTTGGATGAAAACGTGATTGTTTTAGATACCGTTAGCAAGCGCTACAGTGCTTGTGGCGCAAGACTGGGCTGCCTGATCACAAAAAACAAGGAAGTACTTACCACCGCTTTAAAATTTGCACAAGCCAGGCTCAGTCCGGGTATGGTTGAGCAGATTGCCGGTGAAGCGGCAGTGGACACTCCCGATGAATATTTTAGAGCGGTAAAAAGAGAATATACGCACCGCCGTAATACGTTGGTAAACGCCCTCAATAAAATAGACGGAGTTTTCTGCCCTAACCCCGGCGGTGCATTTTATGTGGTAGCGCAATTACCGATAGACAATGCCGATAAATTTTGCCAGTGGATGCTGGAAAGTTTTAGCTATGATAACCAAACCGTAATGATGGCCCCCGCAACAGGCTTTTACAGCACACCCGGTGCCGGCTTCAATGAAGTACGCATTGCATATGTACTAAACAGCAATGATATTGAAAAAGCGATGACCTGCCTGGAAGAAGGACTGAAGGTTTATCCGGGGCGAAAAGCGATTTTGGAAGAGGTGAAAGGCGAAAGGTAAAGGGTGAAAGGTTTCTGGAGGAGGTGAATAAGAAGAGGTGAACGGTGAAAGGTGAAAGGTAAAAGGTTGGCTGATCAAAGATTTTTAAAAGCCTTTGACCTTTCGCCTTTAACCTTTCGCCTAAAAAAACGTATATTTGTTCCTTATCAAAAACTGTCACTGCTACTAAGCACTGCAACTCAACAATGGGGTCGACCGGAATTGACAGGATGGAGATAAGTAGGTAAGCATGCAGCGCGTTGGGTGAATTAGCGCTTAAATCTGAACGCTCAAACTTACAAATGGCGAAAATACTTACGCCTTAGCTGCTTAATTTAGAATTTAGCTAGCTTTTGTCCCGCCGGTTTTCTGTTTTGTTGGATCGGCAACCGGGGCATCGAAAAATGAAACTGGCCTGCTTAGGGCGCGATAAGCGGGCGAGAAACAGCGTCTAAGGAAGACGGTACAGGTGTGCAACTGACCTTCCCCTTCCCTACAATTAAACAGCGCTAAGCATGTAGAAAGCTTACCTTATACCATGTTTGGACGAGGGTTCGAATCCCTCCGGCTCCACTGATTTCAATGTCAAAATACACTAAAAGCCTGCAAATCAAATGATTGCAGGCTTTTGTGTTTTAGAAAAAAGGCCATTTTATTCACTAATTCGCCTAAAAATGGTGAGTAATTCGGTGAATAAAATTTCCGAAAATGCTTACTCACCAAATCGGATTAACTTTTTGAT
>DASXMZ010000471.1:0-9041 GCA_036495385.1 Mucilaginibacter sp.
ATAGCCAGTGCCGATGCCAGCGTTTCGAAAGTTTCGGGTAATACGGGTGTAAAAATGGCCGGCCCTTATGATTGGGTACCTCCATCCTATTGGGAACAGGATTCAACCAAATACGGTGGTGCGTGGAGCTTTGCAACGGAAATATCGCCGGGGCCGTCTATCCCTCCCTATGAAAGCCTGATCAAATTCATACCGAAAGATTCTTTAACAAATAACAGCCAGGATTGGCTATACCATGCCGGAACTACACAATTTGGCAATACTAAAATTTTTAACGAAGCGCTGGATAACCGGTATGGCAAATCGGCAGATATTAAAGAATTTGTTGCGAAGGCTCAGTTGATGAATTATGAAGGCCACCGCGCCATGATGGAGGCTTATGGTTTAAAAAAATACAATCCCGCGACCGGTGTGGTACAATGGATGCTGGGCAATCCATGGCCAAGCCTTATCTGGCATACTTATGATTATTATTTATATCCTGCCGGCACTTATTTCGGCATGAAGAAATCAATGGAGCCGCTGCATGTGATGTATTCCTACAAGTCTAATTCGGTAAATATTATCAATTCCTTTTTGCAGAAGTTTAGCGGCCTCAGGATAAAAGCAGAAATTTACAATTTGGATGGCGCTATAAAATATTCAAAATCAATAACTACAGACGTTGGTGGCGATAAAAGCAAGTGGTGTTTTACAATCCCCGAAATAGATGGATTAACCGGAACCTACTTTTTGAAGCTGGAGTTAAAAGATGCAGCCGGTAAAGTTGATGACATAAACTGGTATTGGCTATCGACTAAAAAGGATGAATTAAACTGGAAAAAATCGACCTGGTATTATACCCCGGAAAGCTCGTTCGCCGATTTCAGCGCCTTGCAAAACATGCCGGCTACGACGCTTAACGTACATCATACAACATCAAAAACCGAAACAGAAACCAAACACAAGATTTCCATCACAAATACAGGCAAAACGGTTGCCTTTTTTGTACACGTAAGGGCGTTAAAGGAAAAAGGCGGTGATGACATTCTTCCTGTTATTTTTGAAGATAATTATATATCGTTAGCACCTGGTGAAACAAGAACGATTGACTGCAGCTATGAAAACAGGTATGCAGGAGATATTGCGCCTTATATTTCGATAAGCGGTTGGAACATAGATACGGCAAACAGCAAAACCGGTGAGGGTTCTGGTTTCGAAAAATAATTTTCTACGTGGGCGCACATTACTGCATTGTAATAATCGCAGCGCTACCGGCAGGAACGTTAACAGAATAGCTTTTGCCGTTCACAGAATAGCGCTCAGTAATATTTGGGGTAAAAATACCATCATCGGTTACCGAACTACCCGCAAACGTGACATTACCGGTCGAGGTTATCGCCGGTGCGGTTAGTCGCGCTACCTGTATAGCCGAAGTTGCGCTTTTTGCCTGTACGGTAAAATAAAAATCGTTCGAATCATCCTTATTGATCAACGTGACAACACGTTTATTATCGCTGTTGATGCTTGCATAAACACTGCAATTGTAGCCGGGCTGATTAATACTTGCCGCGACGTTGGTACTGCCTGGTCCCGCAAATTTGAAGGCAAGCATAGCGTAATAAACGGGCCTGGCGGTGACTACACCATTTTCAATCGTTACCGGCGAGTAAACGAGATGATTGCCACCATGAAAATTAACTCCCTGCGCGTTATTTGACGCGGCGTTCCACATAAAATCGAGTGCCCACAGCGCTGAGGCGAAAACATCGCTCACTCCCACTTTACCGCCGCCGTAAATGCTGTTACATTCGGTGATGCGATATGGCAAGTGATATTGTTGTGACTCTTTGTTTATTACCTGGAGCAAACCGTTCAGTTTAATGCTATTTATTAAGATGGTTTGGTATGTTATTCCGGCATCAGAAGCAGGACCGGCTACATAATAATGAGCGTCCATCAATTTTATATTGCTGTTTTCATTATCCGCAAATGAACTTAGCCAATCGGTATTATATGCTATACCCGGACCGGCAAAAGATACCTGTGGCACACCGGACTGAATGGTACTTTTATAATTTTCAAACTCCGCGCGGTAATTGTCGGCGCTATAATCGGGGTTACGCAACGCGAACAGGTGATAAACGTCAGGCTCATTTCCATTCTGTAAAGCGTATAGATTGTCACCCAGTTTGTTATAAACGTATTGCGCTTCGTTGGCTGCTGTGGCGGGATCATTTTTACCCATATTTAAGCCAAACAAAACCGGCCAGCCTATTGCACGTGAAAATGCCGCTAAACGGTCAATGTCCGATGTAGTAAGCGAATCGATGCCACTTGCGGCACTTCGCGTGTTTCCGGTCCAGAAAACTTCGTCGCTACTATCGCCGCCAATGCGCAAAAGGCCGGGGCCCAGGTTTTTGATCAGTTGAATAAGCTGTTTGTTATTTGCGTTCAAAATTTCAGGGCTCTCAGCCAGTATCCCCGTTTCATAACTCAAGCCTTCAAATTCCTTGGGAATAACGCTTCCTTTACTGTTTTCGTCAACCGTTACGGTAATGGGTATGCTATTTCTTTTTGGTGGTGGTTGGTTGGGATTTGACTGCTCTTTCCTGCAAGCAAATAACAAAGCCGTCATTAAAATTAGTATCCAGGTTTTTCTCATGTGAAAAGGCCAAACGGCGGAGTCCAAATATATAGAACTATTGCTAGTTATATGCGAATGATATATTATTAATGATTATAGGAGTTGAATTTTACAGCGTAATATTTTCAACGATCTAAAAATTTATAAAAAGTTTCAATTATATTCACTAAAACATTTCTACGCAAAAAATCTTAAGTTGTCTTTTATGTCTACGAGGCGTGTATTTATAAAAAAAGCCGGATTATTATCCATTGGCTTTGGCTTAACTCCTTCGCTGTTTAGTTATGGTGCAGTCAGGAGCGAAAAAAAAACCTCAGCTTTACCGCGCAGTACGCCGGAACTGCAGGGAATTTCTTCGGCCGGGATAAGTAAATTTTTGGATGCCATTAAACAGAGCGGACAGGAATTTCACAGTTTAATGATAGTTCGGCATGGAAATGTTGTTGCCGAAGGTTGGTGGGCGCCCTATTCGTCGGAACACCGGATGCAATTGTATTCATTAAGCAAAAGCTTTACCGGAACTGCTATTGGCCTGGCGGCCAGGGAAGGGCTTCTCAGTATAGACGACGCTGTCATAAAATTCTTTCCTGAATATTTGCCTGCAGAGGTTAGCGACAACCTGGCTACTTTAAAAATAAGGCACCTTTTGAGTATGTCGGTTGGTCACGAGAAAGACTCTATTCGTATTTTAGAAGCTTCACCGGCGGGCGTTCAGTGGGAAAAAACTTTTTTGAGTTTGCCGGTTGTTTTTAAACCAGGCAGCCAGTTTATGTATAATTCGGGCGCAAGTTTTATGCTTAGCGCTATTATTAACAAGGTTACTGGCCAAACAGCGCACGAATACCTTAAACCACGTTTGTATAAACCACTTGATATAGTCAACGCCACATGGGGCGAAAACTGGGAGGGCATCAACATGGGTGCTTCGCATTTACGCATACGCACCGAAGACATCGCGAAATTTGGACAACTCTACTTGCGAAAAGGCATCTGGAACGGTCAGCAGGTCATCACCGAAGACTGGGTGGCTGCAGCATCATCAAAACAAATCGAAAATGGCAAAAATGACAGCAGCTGGGGTTATGGTTATGGCTTTCAATTTTGGCTGAACCCACCGGGCGGTTACCGGGCCGACGGTGCTTTTGGGCAGTTCAGTATGATATTGCCCGAACTGGATGCAGTTGTAGCGATCACCAGCGAAAGCATAGATACAAAAAAAACAATGCAGATTGTGTGGGATATTTTACTTCCCGAAATGAAGGCAACTCCTCTCCCATCTGATAAATCAGCTAATAAAACGCTTTTAAACGAGCTAAAGGAATTGGCGTACGTGCCCCCACAACTGGCGCCGACGTCGCCTATTGCCGGCAAAATTTCGGGGAAGGAATTTGTGCTTGATAGCAACCCTTTCAATGTAAAATCGGTTAGCTTCCGGTTTAGAGGTGACAATTGCATTTTTACTTTGAAGGAACACGGAAAACCCGATATTGTAATTGCAAACGGCATTAATCAGTGGATAAGGAAAGGCAACTTGAAACCTTCCGCACACTCCCTTTTCTCTCTGCGCCGCATCGATTTCGATTCCATTGTGGCGGCCAGCTATGGCTGGCAGGACGATAACACTTTGCTCCTTACCTGGCGCTATATTGAAACAGTACACGGCGACAGCTTTACCTGTGTATTTGATGGCGATAAGGTAACCATCAAACCCTTGTTCAGCGTGAACCGGCTGCAGGGCAAACCGGATGACAGGCAGGATATTTTTGGAAAGACAATTGGGTAAATTAACATAATATATTTTATTGAACTAATTTGCCATCCCTAAAACAACAAATTCTGCACGTATTTTATTATGCAGATAAGTTATTATTTTGTGATGCTAATTTTAATCCACTTTATTTATGAAAGACATTTTTCTGAAGTCGTTTTTCACACTCGTCGTCAGCGTTGCTTTTTTACACTGCGATGCTTTACCATTATTCGATTCTATTAAAGGAAGCATTACCGATAGTTCTAAATACGAGATTAGGGATCATGCCGGAAGGAATATCGGGCCAAACGATAATGTAAAAACATCAAATGGTTCTATACCAAAAACTGATGATGAGTTTGTAGGCCCCTTTGACAGTTGGCTGAATGCAAAAAAAGAATTTGGAGCAAAAGGCGACGGGGTAACTGACGATACCGACGCACTGCAAAATGCATTTAACGCAGCAGCGAGCGGGAAAAACAATAATACGCTGTATCTTCCTGCCGGAACATATTTGATAAAAAGTACGTTGACTATGAATTATCATATCAATGTTTCAATTGTTGGCGCCGATCCTACCAAAACGATCATTAAATGGGCCGGTGCAGCGCACGGGACTATGATGCAGATTAATGGCACTGCTTATTCAAAGTTTAATCGTATAACATTTAATGGCAACAAAATTGCCGGGGTTGCGGTAGAGCAGTCATGGGACGGCAAAAAACCGCATTTTGATACAAGTAATGAATATGCCGATGACGTTTTTATAGATGTTGATTTCGGTCTCCACGGCGGTGGTTTGGGTCATGGCTTTGCAGAAACATCCATCCTTCGCGATAAATTTATCCGTAATACTTCAGCAGGTGTCAGTCTGGGAAATTTTAACGCACTTGACATCTGGATACGGAATTCGCTTTTTCAGGATTGCACAGTTGGCGTGACCAATGGCTATGGTGCGGGAAACTTTAGAGTGTACAATTGCGTTTTTCGAAATTCTACCAATAGCGATATTTTCAATTACAACACCGGTGGATTTTCTATTCGTTACAATACCTCAACTCACTCTCATCAATTTTTTTTGGCGGGTGGCACCCCGAATCCCGCAACTACTATAATTGAAAGAAACACCATTATCGACCCCGTTATTGCCCAGGCAATAACGGTAAATAATCAAGGACCGACGATTTTTATAAATAATATCGTTCGCTCTCATAATTCAACAACTGCAGGACCGGTTGCGGTCTTTAATGGCTCACCGAATTCAGATACCTTTTCAATGGGCAATACATTCACCGTTGCGAACCCAGTTGCTATCACTAGTAAAAAAATCGAATATAATGATAAAGTAGTTTCCCCGACCAGTCTCAATAATCTTAAGGAACAAGTCCTTCCCGATGCCGAACCCAATCTTCACCGTAAAGTATTTGAAGTACCTACTGGGGCAGACGCAGCTTCAATACAATCCATTATTAACGAGGCTGTTCGAATGTCAGGCACGCGCCCCGTTGTTCATTTTCCTTTGGGAAACTATAACATTTCAACTACTATTTTCATTCCCGCAAATGCAGATGTTCAGCTCGTAGGAGATAGTTATGGCAGAGAGCGCCCGAGTATGCTGACATGGAGGGGCACAACGTTGGGACCCATTATTTCTATTGCGGGACCAGGAAAAGCAACGCTTCGCGATATAACGCTAAACGGAAACGGTGCGGCTATAAATATTTTGATTACTAATGTCGATCAGGAAGGGTCGCGAATTTTTCTCCAGGAAGTTTATCATTCGGGAGGCGGCATCGGTTTGTCAGTAAATCAACTTGATCACACGGTTGTGTTTGGATATGACACCCAATTTTCCGGTTTGAAAAAAGCAATAGATGTAGTTGGAGGCCCTTTTGCGGCTGCAGGCAAACCAGCCGAAGGAAGAACTATTATTTATAGCGGAGCCGAGTCTGGCAATGATCTTTCTCATGAGGTGTCAAATGGAGGTAACCTGATGGTGCAGGACGCCTGGTACGAAGGAGGGAATAAGAGTATCTATGCGAATCTTTCAGGCAATGGCATTTTCGCTGCCGACGGCAACCATATTTCTACGCCCCAGCATACTGACGTTCCTTCGGTTAAAGTGAATAACTTTTCTGGAAAAGCAATATTTGCTGCAGATGATTTTACCGATCGCTTTGCTATAAATGGTGATGGTTCTCGTACAAAAATACTGGCGCTTGGCATTATGGCAGAGGACGATCCAATTGTTGCAGATACGTCATCTCCAAAGGCCGATATGAGGTTACTATTGAGCAGAACCCGCGATTACCATTCAAACGTTTCGGGGAGCGGTAGTTACACAATTTCAGACATTGGCAGATATGACCAAACATTCGTAGATGAAATGCTGGCTAACATACTGAATATTCACCCCATTATTCTCGACGCCCTCCCTAAAGGTGTTAGTGACATCCGTTTGTATCGCGTGATGCTAATTAACGGCGCAAAAGGTTTGGATATTGAAGGAGGTGCAAATCTGTTACCATTGAAATAATAAATTCTGCATCTGTTTTATTACGCAGATAAGTTATTATTTGTGTACTAATTTATCAAAATGAAAATCACACCATTAAGCGAACAGCACTGATATTTTGGGGAAGATGGTCGGCAAGGTTAAACTACTTTTTTTATTTAAAGATGCTTCGTTCCAGATCGATAACAAACATCTTCTGCCTACGGATTTTGACAGCTCCCGATGAAATTGCTTACATAATGCTATTCTGCGTTTTTCTTAGTAATCTCGCCAATCATTTTCCAGGTAAGTAATATAAGAAGCAATAACGAAACGATAATTGCGATCCAAATGATAATAGCATAATTACCTTTTTCTTTTGATGCTGAAGCAGGATAAATTTGATATTTACTTATTGAAAGGTGGGTAATGCCTGGTAAAGTGCCACGCAGGCTATCTATAAAAAATTTCAAATCATAATTCGGCTTTTCAGTATTCGCATTTCCTATCACCAAATAATACTGGCCCTTTTCCAAATAACTCACAATAAACTCGTCGATTTGGTAAACTTCTGCGCCTAAAATCGTAAGCGGTAAATTATCTCCGTTATCAATTTTCAGTAACAGACCGCTTGTTTTTACCGATAAAAGCAGATCATTATTTGAATTGGAACTTAATTCCGCTTCGCTGATGAATTCAGGTATTTTTCTGTCGGCATTGTAAACAGAAACAGAGCGCTTAAAATATTTCGAGCCTTTTACGGTTAAATGAATTTTATTTACCTGGTACTTATCGTTCAGTTTTATAGTTACAAAAGTTACCTTGCCACTATCCTGTCGCGACAGGTATACCGGTAAAATTGACTTATATGTATTTTCCAAAGATGGGCTTACATAAATACCAGCCTCCAAAAATTTAACCGGGGTTTTATTTTTGTCGTTTACTATTATCTTTAAATAATGGTAGCTGCTCGCAGGAAAGGTGATTGACTGCATATAGTCTGATTTTTCGTCAACACCAGGTTGTTTAAGTGTCAAGCCTTCTTCAATTGCAAACCAGTGGATGAGGTCGTCGCTCCCTTCAAGATTCATCGTTCGGGTAACGTCAGTGTTCTTAAGTTTCATCCAAAGCCGCCTAATGGGCTCCCTGGCTTTGTTTTCCACAATTATTGTCGTACCGCTATCTTTCTTGGTTGTCTTCTCAATCCTGGGAAATATTATAAATCTCTGCTGTATATTTACCGGCATATCCGCAGAATTCACATATGGAATATCTCTGCCTTTGACGTCCTTTACCCGCAGGTCATAAAGATCTGCTTCGCTTTTGGCGACAAGAGCAGGCTGCAGGCTGATTTTATAAAAGCCTGCCGAATCTATTTTTTTAAGAGCAGCCTGATATTTTTGAGCCGACGCAGTTACCCCAGCAAAATATAGTATCGACAATAAAAGTCCAATCTTAATCTTTGAGTTTAGCCTCATCGTCGACAATTATTTTTTTAACTTTTTGATACATGAACGAAATGATCAGCAGTAAAACTCCCAGGCAAAAGAATGCCGCTATTTTTCCCGCGACCGGTATATTGTTTATATCGAATAAAAATAATTTAATCAGGGTGATCGAAAACAAGCTTAATGAAATTATTCGAAGGGTACGTTGTTTGTTCCGCATCCCGAGCCACATCAAAATAAATGATAATAATCCCCACAAAACGGGCAAAGCGGTTTTTATATATACCGTTTGGATCAGGTCCACAGGATTCGGCCCTGAATAAAATAAGACTTCGGAGATCAGGCAAAACTCAAAACTTAAAAAAGCAACAATAACACCAGAAATTATCCAGGTTAGCGAATTTTTAACACCTTCGCTAAAATTATTCTTGCATAAATAAATTAGCCTGTAAAATATTAATCCGATAAAAATATCGCTGATCCAATGTGCTGAAAAATGGCTTGGGTTTATTTTTTTGTGTTCAAGTATATCGGCCAATATGTCAAAATAAACAGGTGTAATTATCAGGTAGCCACCAATAGTGCAAGCAAATAACGTTGTGACTAGTGTCCAATTAAGGTTTATACCATTTATTTTAGTTGAAAGGATATTAAAGAAATTAACAAAAACCGGAACGTAAAGCATGATGTATAAGACATTCAGATTCGTTTTGGGGAGATAAT
>DASXMZ010000472.1:0-4247 GCA_036495385.1 Mucilaginibacter sp.
GATTTGCCTTTTCTGGTAAGGATAACGTTATGCTTCATTTTATATTAAGCGTGTGTAAGTTTTTCAGCTTTTTGACCAGCCTCGTCCTTATTCATTATTTCAGTTTGTTTACGGATAGATTCGCTGTGGATCAGTTCCAGCAGTTTTTCGGTAAACTCAGTGCTCAATTTTAGAGCTTTTGCATAATTGGTGCGTTTGTTTAGTATCTCGTCCCAACGGCTAACCTGTAAAATGGTTATGTTGTTATCCTTTTTGTAGTTGCCTATTTGTTCAACTATTTTCATACGCTCAGCCATTTTTTGAATAACCAGGTCGTCAATTTTATCAATTTGGTGACGCAGCTCTTCCAGCTTATCTTTTACTTCAGCATTGCGTATTTCAGGTTTACGCAAAGTTAAATGACCTATTAATTCGTCTAAAGCCGCAGGAGTTACCTGCTGTTTGGCATCGGTCCAGGCCACACTCGGGTCTATATGCGATTCTATCATTAAACCCTGCATATCCAGGTCAAGCGCTCTTTGGGAGACGTAACCAATAAGGTCGCGGTTGCCGGTGATATGGCTTGGATCGCAGATTATTGGCAAATTAGGAGCCAAGGTTTTCAAATTAATGGCGATATCCCACATTGGTTCGTTACGGAAAGTGGATTTTTCGTGTGAGGAGAACCCGCGGTGTATGGCTGCAAGTTTGGTGATCCCTGCATTGTTAATACGCTCCAGGGCGCCGATCCAAAGGGAAAGATCAGGATTAACCGGGTTTTTTACCATCACAGGCACATCAACGCCCTTTAGCGCATCGGCAATTTCCTGTACGGTAAAAGGGTTTACAGTTGAGCGCGCGCCCACCCATAAAATATCAACACCGGCTTTTAACGCTTCTTCTACGTGCTTGCCGGTAGCTACTTCAACTGTAGTGGGAAGACCGGTTTCCGCTTTTGCCCTTTTCAACCACTCCAACCCTATGCTGCCTATCCCTTCAAATTCACCCGGACGTGTACGTGGTTTCCAGATACCAGCACGCAATGCCGATACGCGGCCTGTTTTTGCCAATAAGTGAGCCGTGGCCACCAATTGATCTTCAGTTTCGGCACTACATGGACCAGCTATTAATAAGGGTTCGCTGCCTGTTTTAATCCACGAATTAAGCGGTTCAATGTTTAAATTTAGTTTCATCGTTGTTGTTTTTGAAGTCCGAAAGTCCGAAAGTCCAGAAAGTCCGAAAGTCCGAAAGTTTTTTATTATTTCAATTATTAAGTTTTAGTTCTGTGATTTGTGCTTTATCTTCCGGACTCTCCGACTTTCGGACTCTCCGACTTTTTTATCTATCCTAATTTCTTTATATTAATATAAGTCCTCGGCGCTTTTTCATTCCTTGGCTTCGATGTTGCGCTGCCGTCTTCGTCGTGCCGTTCATATTCGCCCAATATATTAAAATTGTGCGTGTACTTTAATATTTGCCTTATGGCCGTGTCATATTGTTTTGAATCTTCCCATTCAATGTCCACATAAAAATTATACTCATTATGTTTACCTAAAATGGGCATTGATTGTATTTTGCTCATATTCACATTTTGCTCGGCAAAAATGTTAAGCACTTTTGCCAGCGCCCCAACTTTGTTGCCTACCTGGAAACACAATGAAGCCTTATTGGGGTGGTTCTTTTCTACGTTGTCGTGATTTGTAAGAATAAGGAAACGTGTAAAGTTCTTTTTATTCGATTCTATCCGGCGTTCCAACACATCAAGCCCGTAAAGCCTTGCAGCTAAAGTGTTTGCAATCGCTACGGTATCTGTCAATTGTTCGTCTCTGATTCGTTTGGCACAGGCGGCGGTATCGTTGCTTTCAACAATGTTGAGATGCGGGTACTCGTCAAAAAAATCAACACACTGGCGTATGGCTATTGGGTGCGAAGTGACATATTTAATATCATCAAATTTAACACCAGGCAAAGCCATCAGGTGTAACTGTATCGGCAAATAAATTTCGCCAACCACGGGGAAACCATAATTAAGCAGCAAAGAATAATTTGGCAGGATACTGCCGGCAATGCTATTTTCAATAGCCATTACCACATAATCCGCGTCTTTATTTTTTAATGCTTCAAAAGTTTGCTTAAAGGAGTTACATTCAATAGTCTGGATATGTTCGCCAAAATATCTAAATGCCGCTTCTTCATGAAAGGAAGCACGTATGCCCTGTATAGCTACCCGTGGTTTTTCTGTTTTCATAACCTGTCTAAAGCAAAAAGTCCCGGTTTGTGGCCGGGACTTTTCAGTTTTTTATATGTTTGTTTAAGCATATTAGTCCCGGCTCTTACTGTTAAAGTAAAAGTAGTAACCAAAATAATATGCACCTCTTAAATTCATGTTATTGTTTATGTGGTAAATGTACATGTAAAAATGAAATTGTCAATAGAAAATTTTATTTTTTTTTAAATAAGCGTGTCGAACCAAATTTTATTTGGTGAAATGGCTTATTTACGTAGCAGGGTACTCAAACAACCCTTTTGTCGAATCAGGATTTTTCACCTATTATTTGTTTCCTATGGGGTTCAAGAGGACTTCCTCGTTTTAGGATTAGCAGGATGTTATTTAAATTGCAGGTAAACTTCTAACGGCAAAGGATGTTATACCTGAACAATGAAAACTAACTGGCCAATTTTAAACTTTGACGAATTAAAGGATACAATTGCCACCGTGCAGTTGTGGACGCAAATTGTTGGCAAGATACGCCTTACCAAAATGCCCTGGATAAATCATTCCTGGCATGTAACTTTATATATTTCACCAACCGGGCTTACAACATCTGCCATTCCGCATGAAGATGGTGTTTTCCAGATCGATTTTGATTTTGTGCAGCACAAACTGTGGATAACTGCAAGTTCCGGAAAAAGCTCGTCACTTGATTTAAAACAGCGCTCGGTTGCCGATTTCTATAAAGAATTAATGCAAAAATTAGCTGGTTTGGGTATTGATGCCAACATTTATCCAAAACCAAATGAAATAGAGCCGGCTATTCCCTTTGCAAAGGACGAAGTTCATCATAGCTATAGCCCTGCGAAAATGAATAATTTATGGCGGGCGTGGATAAACATCCATATCATATTTACAAAATTCAGGGCAAAATTCAGGGGTAAGTGTAGTCCGGTTCATTTTTTTTGGGGTGGATTCGATCTGGCGGTTACCAGGTTTTCGGGCCGGGAGGCGCCGGCCCATCCGGGGGGCTCGCCAAACATGCCGTTATCGGTAATGCAGGAAGCTTACTCGCACGAAGTGAGCAGCTGCGGTTTTTGGTTGGGCAACGACGCTTCGCCGTATCCAGTTTTTTATTCTTATTGTTATCCTACGCCGCCTTCTTTTGGCAAGCAACCCGTTAAGCCTGCCGAAGCATTTTTTAGCGAAGAAATGGGCGAATTCTTTTTACCATATGCCGACGTGATAAGGGCCGATGACCCGGAAAGTTATTTGCTGGAGTTTTTGCAATCAACCTATGAGGCGGCGGCTAATACCGGCAATTGGCAGCGGCGTTTACTGGAATGCGATTTTTCGGCATTTGAAAGGGATCGCTAAGTTGACGACACAAATCTGTTTTGATTTTGTATATAGCTCAAAAGAAAAAAAATTTTGAATAGTTAATAAATCATAATAATTTGTTAATAATTTGTTATTTTAGCTATCGAATCTTCTTTTTAGCTGATAATTTATTGCCACTCAAGCAATTTAATTTTACGCCGGGTGGCTCATATTAGCTTTTGATATAATCTGATTATTCTTTACATGGTTTTATCTTTAACCGCTTACTATGAAAAAAAACCTTTACGTACACCAAATCGCCGTTTTACTACAAATTGCAACGCTGAGTGTGTTACTCTTGTTGTTGTACATCAGTACGGCCACCGCACAAGGCGGTACAAGCATCGTTATTAAAGGCAAAGTTACCGATGCAAAAACAAACGAAACCCTGCCAACCGTTACCGTACGCGAGAAAGGGACAAGCAATGCCGTTGTTACTGATGTTAACGGCCTTTACTCAATTACTGCGGGCAGCACTTCAACGCTGGTTTTCTCTTCCGTAGGTTACACAAGTACCGAAGTTGCGGTGGCAGGAAAAACAGAAATTAATGTTAAACTTCAGCCTTCGGAAAAAGAGTTGAAGGACGTTGTTATTACTGCGTTAGGTATTAAAAGAGAGCGGCGTGCGCTGGGTTACTCCGTTACCGAAGTGCCGGGTGCTTCCCTTACCGAGGCC
>DASXMZ010000473.1:0-7611 GCA_036495385.1 Mucilaginibacter sp.
CAAGGATAGGTATTTGCAGTTTCCACTTCTGATAGGTAATAAGCAGTGCGCTGCCAATGAAAGCAAAAAAATGCATCTCAAATAGCCCGTGCATCTGGTAAATAAACTGCGCCATGAAAATACCCAATATCGTGCTCAGGACGTATTGATATAAGGAGGAATCGGGCAATGCTATTTTAGCGGAATAATAAGCTACTAACGAAATTCCGCCGACGCCAAGGGCAATCAGCCATGTACCATAGAAACCGGCTAATATCAATCCAACTAAAAAATAGCCGATCAGAAAATAATTCATTAACTGATCAGACCTTTTCCTTACTTCAAACTGAAAAATATTGGTTTGGTTGGCTGGTGCCGAAGGATCAATCATTTATGTGAGCTGTTTTGTAATGTCAATTAGTGCAGTTAGGCAACCGGCAGCCATAGGCTCTTAACGCGAGTTGGTCAAACATTACCTTTGCGTGGTTATTTAATAAGCCGGCTATGGCCATTTTTGCATAGCTCGTTTTTTCATCAGTGCAATACCTGCTCCTGTTATAATTTCCCCTGTAATATAATTTGTGGCCGGTATCAAGTAAAACAGCTTGCGGCGTGGAGTACACCCCGCAGGAAGTAGCTATGGACGCATCGAATAACACGGGTAAATTCAGATCAAATTTATCCTTTATCGCTTTAGCTGTATAATATTTGTTGTTCATTACCACTATTACAAAATTTACCTGCCGGCCATATTGCTTTACGAGCGCCTTAAAGTTTGAAATATTAAACCTTGAGCAAGGACAATCCGGATTAAAAAAATGAAGAAACAGTGGTTTGTTGCCGGTATTTTCCAGCGCGCCCTTTAATTTAATTACAGTCCCCTGGTCAACGGGTTTGTAGTTGGACGGAATTGGCGTGGGTAAATGATATACCCATTCGTTATACCAAAATAATGCGCCTACAGCCGAAAGGAGGATCATTAGCCAAATTATAACTATTGCTTTTTTCATCCTTCTCATTCATTGCTTTTACGCAAAGCCAAATCAAAAGTTTCGGGGCAGGAATTATCAGAAGAAGGCTGGTCGTGATGAAAGATCATTGGCCGATCTGAGATTTACCTTAAAAAAAAAACACCCGGGAGGGGTTGCTTTTTTTAATCTAAAAAAATTTATTTATTATATGTTATACCGAAAACGAAGTCCCGCAGCCACAGGTGCTGGCAGCGTTAGGGTTATTGAAAGTAAAACCGCGTGCATTTAAGCCATCCTGGAAATTAATTTGCATGCCAACCAGGTATAAGCCATGTGCTTTATTCATAAAAACCTTTATACCATCAATCAGGTACTCCTGGTCGCCATCCTTCTTTTGATCAAAACCTAAAATATAATTCATCCCGGCACAACCTCCGCCTTCAACACCGATACGCAACCCGAAATCATCACCCAATTCTTGCTGGTCCCTTAATTTAAACAATTCTTTTACGGCGCCTTCAGTAAAGGTAACCGGCGCAGTGGCAGTTTCAACAGCAGTACTCATCTTATTTTTAATTATGTACGCAAATATAAGGTAAAATGCAGATTTTTGCGCAACTAGTTTATTTATGACTTCTGTTTAACATTCAACAACATGAACCTCTTTCCTTATTTATTAGACATTTTAAAATACACGATTTCTGGCCTTGGAGTAGTATGGATGGCCTTTTACCTTCTAAAACCCTACCTCGACAGGGACGAAAAAATACAATTGCTCGAATTCAGGAAAACCATCAGCCACCAAACCTTGCCCCTGCGCTTGCAGGCCTATGAGCGTTTGGTTTTATATATTGAGCGTGTTAACCCTGCTAACATGCTGCTCAGAATGAACGCCACATCATACGGCGCACTCGACTTATACGCCATAATTGCCGAAGAAATCCGCAATGAATACCAGCACAATATAACCCAGCAAATTTATGTTAGCAGCAGGGCATGGGGAGTGGTTAAACACGTAAAGGACGACACCTTAGCGATTGTACACAACGCCGTTAAAGCCTTGCCACCAAATGCCACCGGCCTTGATTTGAGTAAAGTAATATTGGGCCGGTTAAGTGAACTGGACGCCAATCCGTACGAAGTTGGCACAACAATATTAAGGCAAGATATAGAGCAGCTTTTTTAATTTGTACAAAGTACTCTTTTAGAGAAGATTTAAAATGCGTGCTTCGGAAGTGTGGCGGGTAAATTTTCAAATCTTCAAATTGACACATTTTCAAATTAGCTAATATGCCCCCAAAGAAAATTAAAACTACTTCAGGTATCGAGATCGGTGAAGTTTATACTAAACCATCCGGCATGAATGAGCTGCCAGGAGAGTTTCCATATACAAGGGGCATACAAAAAGATATGTACAGGGGTAAACCCTGGACCATGCGCCAGTATGCCGGTTTTTCAACAGCCGAGGAATCAAACAAGCGCTATCACTACCTGTTAAGCCAGGGAACAATGGGCTTGTCGGTAGCTTTCGACCTGCCAACCCAGATAGGCTACGATTCAGACCATGAACTTGCGGACGGCGAGGTTGGCAAGGTTGGAGTTGCTATTGACTCGCTACAAGACATCGAGATATTGTTTGATGGCATCGAGCTGAAGAATATTACAACTTCCATGACCATTAATGCCACGGCACCTATATTATTAGCCATGTATATCGCACTGGCAAAAAAACAGGGAGCGGATCTTAAACAAATATCCGGTACAGTGCAAAATGATATATTAAAGGAGTATGCGGCCCGCGGCACCTATATATATCCGCCTGAGGCATCAATGAGGCTGATAACAGATGTTTTTGAGTACTGCAGTAAGGAAGTGCCTAAATGGAATACGATATCTATATCCGGTTATCACATTCGCGAGGCGGGCTCAACCGCGGTGCAGGAATTGGCGTTTACCCTCGCAAATGGAAAAGCTTATTTAAAGGCAGCATTAAACAAAGGGCTTGATATCAACATTTTCGCTAAAAGGGTGTCGTTCTTTTTTAATTTCCCCAACGATTTTTTCGAAGAGATTGCCAAATTCAGGGCGGCGCGGCGGATGTGGGCGCATATAACCAAAGATTTAGGGGCAACCGATCCCGGCGCTCAAAAGCTTCGTTTTCATACACAAACGGGCGGCTCCACGTTAACGGCCCAGCAACCCATGAATAATATTGTAAGGGTAAGCAACCAGGCGCTGGCGGCAGTACTAGGCGGCACGCAGTCATTACACACAAACGGTTACGATGAGGCGATTTCATTACCTACCGAAGCCGCTGCCAAAATTGCGTTGCGCACACAACAAATCATCGCATTCGAAAGCGGTGTAACAAATACCGTTGACCCTTTGGCTGGCTCTTATTTTATTGAAGCACTAACAGACGAACTTGAAAAGGCTGCACAACTATATGTTGACAAAATTGATGCGATGGGTGGTTCAGTAAAAGCTATTGAGCAGGATTACATGCAGCAGGAAATAGCCCGCTCGGCTTACGAATATCAAAATGAGATTGAGAACGGCGAAAAAATATTAGTAGGAGTGAATTGTTTTACAGAACCGGAAGAAACGGCGATAAATGTTTTCAGGGTAAACGATTCCATCCGCAAAAAACAAACGGTAAAAATCAACGCCCTAAAAAGTTCAAGAGACAACAACAAGGTCAGCGCTTGCCTCAAAGACCTTGCCGTTGCGGCAAAAGGAAGTCGAAATCTTATGCCCTTAATATTAGAAGCTGTGGAAAGTTACGCTACCCTGGGAGAAATTTCTGACACGCTGCGTGGCGTTTTTGGGGAATACTGACATCATTAAAACTGACAAAATAGCCAGCTGTCAAAACGCCAAAACCACTTAAAAAATTTTATCGCCCCCACTCACAGCAACATACAAATTTGTTAAAATCGACTCTATTGAAGTGGCTTAACAATTGTTGGAAACGGCATTACACCCGACAGCGAATTAGCTATTGGCAGAGTTAAAAAACGAATAATTAAAAAATTGTAGGGATAATTAAATTTTACGGAAAGTAATGATTTTCAACGCGAAAAGATACAATTTAATATTGAATTTTTCCTAAAATTATCTTTACCAGAACATAAATTTATTTCAACAAAAAGTTAAAATTTAATTTTTTTATCCGCCTTTTTTTTGAATATTCGATGTTCCGTAGCAGTTCCAAATTATGTTTCGCTGGGGGTTGTAAATCACTATTTTAACAAAACTTATATGGAAAAAACTTGTATTAACGTTTGGAATAGCTGCCTGCTCATCATTAAGGACAACATACCGGCGCAAAGTTTTAAGACTTGGTTCGAGCCAATTAAGGCTTTAAGGATGGAAGGAAGCGTTTTAACAATACAAGTACCCAGTCTATTTTTCTATGAATGGCTGGAAGAGCACTATGTAGGATTGCTCCGCAAAACAATAAAAAAGCAATTGGGCGACGAAGGACGCCTTGAATACAATATAGTAGTGGAGCAATCGTCTTCTGCTAAACCATACACCACCAATATCCCGTCGAACGGAAATGGCGCAGAGGCAAAAAATCAGTCGATGCCCATACCTATCTCAATTAATAAGGATATAAAAAACCCCTTTGTAATACCGGGACTAAAAAAATTGAACGTTGACCCTCAGCTTAACCGCAACTATACCTTCAGTAACTTCGTTGAGGGCGATTGTAACAGGCTGGCGCGATCAGCAGGTTATGCAGTTGCTGCAAAACCCGGGGGCACCTCTTTTAACCCGTTAATGATATACGGCGGTGTTGGATTAGGGAAAACCCACCTGGCGCAAGCTATCGGCAACGAGATAAAGCAAACACTCCCTGATAAATTAGTCCTTTATGTTTCGTGCGAGAAATTTACACAACAGTTTGTTGATGCATTGAAACATAATAACATCAACGATTTCGTTAATTTTTACCAGGCTATTGACGTGCTCATTATGGATGACGTACATAATTTCGCCGGTAAGGAAAAAACACAGGATTTCTTTTTCCACATCTTCAACCACTTGCACCAATCAGGCAAACAGGTGATTATCACTTCGGATAAGGCCCCAAAGGACCTTGCCGGATTAGAAGAACGCCTCCTTTCCAGGTTTAAATGGGGACTATCCGCCGATCTGCAGATACCCGATTTGGAAACCCGTATGGCTATCCTAAAAAATAAAACATACCAGGACGGCATTGAGCTATCAAATGATGTAATTGAATACGTTGCGCATAATATTGATAATAACGTACGTGAGCTGGAAGGCGCCATGGTGTCCTTACTTGCACAATCTACATTAAACCGCAAGGAGATAGACCTTGGCCTGGCCAAGCAGATGCTGAAGAATTTTGTAAAAAATTCGTCCAAGGAAATTTCTATGGAGTACATCCAAAACCTGGTTTGTGAATATTTTGAAGTGCCGATAGAGATGGTGAAATCACAAACCCGTAAACGCGAAATTGTACAGGCAAGACAAATATCCATGTACCTGGCAAAAGCGCACACCAAGAGCTCGTTAAAATCAATAGGCCACTTCTTTGGCGGCCGCGACCACTCCACCGTGATCTATGCCTGCCAGACAGTTGAAGACCTTATTGATACCGATAAGAAATTTAAAGGATACGTAGCTGATATTCAGAAAAAATTAAAAATGTCTTAGATAAACTGATTTTTATAAAACTGATGGAGGCCTTGCATTTTTATGCAGGGCTTTTTTTATGCCGTCTATTATTGAAGCTTATTAAGGTATTTATAGTTCGCCCCGTCCTTCGCGAGTACCTTTTCATTCCAAAAAGCATCATCGTCGAGAGTTTTGTAAGAATAATCCCAGGTTGTTAATGCATTTATTGTTTTCGTAATGGGTTCATCTGTATACTCGTCCTTATGCAATATGTGAGGAGTCGCTAAATTCCACTCAAATACTTCATTTGTTTGGGGAAGAAAAACAAAATATCTAATGCTTACTATTCCGTGTTCGTCGGTTATTTTTATTGGATTAAGTATAACATGCTTGTCTTTGGGATATATAAGGTTATATTCCGCTGGCGTATCCGCTTTAACAATGCGACTCAGTTTTAGCTTGATCTGTGCCTCATAAAACGGCTTAAGTAAATTGATTATTAGCTGTTTGCGAAAAATTTCATCAGCAAGTTCCTTTTCCTTCTTTTGTACATCAGCCACCAATTCGCACATTCCTATATAATCCCGATCCTCTCTTTCTTCAGTCGCCCACATTTTTTTATACTTTTCCCAATTAGGATCTTTTTTCCTGTCTTTTATCTTTTCAAATAATTTGCCTTCCCAAAAGTCGTTCGCGGGCTCGGCTGAATCATCAGCAAAAAAATTCCATTTCTGCAAATTATTCAAATACTCTATTTTACCTTCCGTTAAATTTGCTGCGTCAAAATAAGTTACTTCCGACTTGTCAAAGTACCACTTACTTTGATATTGAATTCCCCGTACTATGTAAGCATAAGTTCTTGGCGACTCATCTAAATAGCCGGGATCATGAATATCTTTGGTGGTTATTATATTTACATTCCCGTCTTTCTTCTGAGTCAGTAATGACTTTGCATCTTTTGCAGCAATTGTTTTTATGAAAAATGCTACGAACTTTGTATTGTCGCTGTTATAAAAACAGTGGTATAGATCATTTAATTCAATGTCGCTGTTCGTTGAAGGAATCACCTTCCGGACCAACGCATCGTCAAATGATTGCGGGTAAATTGTACTGTTTATAAAAGCGGACCTTTTAATAGCTAATTCTTTTTCTTTTTTTATTGTCGGGTTATTTGATGCCACTCGAAAAATAACATCAGGCAAAGCAAAAGACAAAGCATTGGAGATAGTACAGCCAATTGATCCTTGTTCGCATGTAAATTCAAAACCGGGATTATTCCAGTCGCCAGTATACTCTTTGTCAATAAGCAATTTATTTGATCCCTGCTCATATAACTGCATTTGAAGCTTACAGTAGGTTTTACTGTTTTGTTTATAAAGTGAAACTTTGGAAAAGTTTAGCACATAGGGCATATGTTGATCAGAAGCTATTTTTTGTAAATTATCGAGGCTGCCGTTTGATTTTTCGTCTTTTAATAGAATCAAACAATTTGGAAATTTTTCATAAAAACGATAGATAAGATACTGCTGGGCAATCAGTGAGAGTTGTTTTGGAAAATCAATTTCTTGCAAAAAAGCCAGATCATTTTTCTGTATTTCCCTTAAATTAACTGCCAGATTTGTGCCTTCTTTTTCACCAGATATTGCTTGCCTCGTTTGTTCCGACATTTTTTTTAATTCTTGATTCTTAGCATCCACCTCCTTTTGGAGGCTTGGGTCAAAAGTGAAATTACCTGGAGATAGTATAAGCATTTGAGGCTCAAATGTTGTTTGTCCATCGCATACAAGGTATCTAAATACTAAAAAGAGAATTATTAAAGGAAGCTTTTTCATAAAAATTTATGCGCTGAATATAATTTGAATATATTTAATAGCCCATATAATTAAACCGATTATGAAAAAATTATTTCTTCTGATTTTTTGTACGCTTTTGTGTTCACACATCTTCGCCCAGCAAACCTCCGCCGATGCCGTTAAACAAACCGTTAACACCATGTTCGATGCGATGCGTA
>DASXMZ010000474.1:0-7585 GCA_036495385.1 Mucilaginibacter sp.
TGGCAGAAATGCCGTCGTATACAACCGGGGACCACGGATTAACGAAGTTGAAACCAGGGGCAATATTAAAGTTCAGCTATATAGAATAAATGAGAATTCCAGGCCGGGGCAATCACTGTCAAACGATCAGCTTTCGGTATACAGACCTGCGATTAATTCACAGCAGGCTAATACGAAGCCTGTTCCCAAAAACGTAGCGAACTACAGGCCGAATAATAATCCGAATCAGCAAAATCAACATCCCGGAAACGGACAAGGATATAATAGAAATCCGAACCAGCAACAAAATCAACCAAATCAACGGCCTGGAAATGAACAAGGACGTAATCAAAATCCGAACCAAGCGCAAAATCAGCCGAATCAACGGCCTGGAAATGAACAAGGACGTAATCAAAATCCGAACCAAGCGCAAAATCAACCCAATCAGCGACCTGGTAATGGACAAGAATATAACCAAAATCCTAGCCAGCAGCAAAATCAATCCAATCAACGACCAGGAAACGGACAGCCAAATAATTCGGAGCAGCAACAAAATCAGCCCAACCAAAAGCCCGGCTATGGACAAGGGAATATTCAAAATCCAAACCAACAGCAAAACCAACAGGATCAAAGGGCTGGTAATGGACAGGGAAATGGCCAAAACCCAAATCAACAACAAAACCAGTCAAATCCAAGGCCCGGTTATGGACAAGGAAATAGTCAAAACCCAAATCAGCCACAGAATCAGCCAAACCAAAGGCCGAACAATGGTCAGACTGTGAACCAAAATCCAAATCAACCACAGAATCAGTCAAACCAAAGGCCGAATAATGGTCAGACTGTGAACCAAAATCCAAATCAACAGCAAAATCAGCCAAACCAGAGGCAGGGTAATGGACAAGGAAACAACCAAAATCCGAATCAACAACAGAATCAGCTTGCCCCGCAGCAAAGGCCGGCTATTATTATGAATCAACGCCCTGCTCCGCCGCAACCAGGTCAGCCGCAGCCGAATCCTCAGCGGCCAAATCAGCAGCAGCAGAAGGCGAATCAGCCCAAGCCTCCGCAAAAGCAGCCAGACCCGCCCAAGCCGGAAAAGAAAGACAATTAACAACCTTTGGTCATAAGTCAACGAATTTTTGACTTATGACCAAGTTTTTAAGAAACCTTTACTTATTTAAAATCAGGCCCGATGATGATCGGCCCTCCATTGTTTAATAGCCTTCTTTATTTCAGCCGGTGAGAGCCCTTCCTTCTCAGCCCTATCGGCCAAGGCAACAAATTCATCATCGTGCGCAAAGCGCAGCGCAATAAGCTGGCCTATGGTGACCCGGGTATCTATAGCCCTGCCAGTAAGTATAAAATATCTCAAACTTTCTTCGGCCCGGATTGCCCTATCCTGAACGGTAACTGCAAACAGGCGCGTAAACCATAAAAGAAGCAGGCCACAGACAAAGAGTAAGGTGATTAATATGGGGGTCATAACGCCGTTGCCCGCCGCGCATTGCAGCCAGATATTTACCAGAGACAGAATGGTGCCGATTACAAGCAAAGAGCCCAATATTAAATGAAAACCTACCACAAACCGGGTATGACTTGAATAACTTTGATCTTTCATGATGCTCAATTATTGGTGGTGCAATATACAATTATTTGATTTTCTGAATATTAAACCGGACGTATATAAATATGAACAAATGCTAAAAAATGGCGTTATTCTTAATAAAAACGATTAATATGATGAATGCAGCAATTTCATTTAATAAGACCTTGCAAATAGGTGGCGATATAACCGTAAACAGAATGGGCTATGGCGCCATGCGTATTACAGGCAAAGGAATTTGGGGGCCACCCAAAGATGAGGAAGAAGCGATCGGCGTTTTAAAGCGCACAATAGAGCTTGGTGTAAATTTTATTGATACCGCAGACAGTTATGGGCCGCATATTTCGGAAGAGCTGATAGCAGATGCACTTTATCCGTATCCGACGGGCCTCGTTATTGGAACCAAAGGAGGTCTGTTACGCAGCGGGCCGGACCAGTGGCCTGTAGATGCCAGTCCTGCTCATTTGAGAGAAGCGTTGGAAGGCAGCTTAAAACGTTTAAAGCTGGAACAGATAGATTTATATCAATTACACCGCGTTGACAATAATGTGCCTGCTGAGGAAAGTTTTAAATTCTTAAAAAATGCTCAGAACGAAGGCCTGATCAAACATATCGGCCTCTCGGAAGTGGACATAGACACTATAAAAAAAGCACAGGAATTTTTTGAAGTAGTGTCAGTTCAAAATATGTACAGTGTAGATAATAGGAAATGGGAAAATGTGTTGCAGCATTGCAAAGCGCACGATATTGTATTTATACCCTGGTTCCCGCTTAATGCCGGCAATGTGGTCAGTCAGGACAAATTAAAACAAATTGCCGAAAAAAATAATGCTACGGTGCACCAGGTGGCGTTGAACTGGCTGCTGCACCATGCCGATAACATACTGCTGATACCGGGAACATCCAGTATAGCACATTTGGAAGAAAACATGCAGGCGGCTGATTTAGAACTTAATGAAAATGACATCGGTGAATTGAATGGAATAGCAGCTCAGTAATACCAATTATTTTATAAATAATTTACGTTTAGGTTTAATAAATTGATTGAAAAAACATTATAACATGTTTTCAATCAGTTCATTAAACCTTTTTTGTTTTAAACAATCAATGTAACAAAAACACATATAAAACGTAAAAAGTAAAAACGAAAAATTATGAAAACAATTAAATTACTACCCCTATTTGTTTTGATACTATGTATAATTGCATGTACGAAAAATGGAAACAATCCAAGCAATGTTGGCGCTGTTTCAACTGACGATGCTGCAGACATGGTAGGAAGCTCCCTTGCCTCAAACTACAATGGGCTTGCCACGGTTAGTGATGATGTAACTAATGCAGGTACTTCTTTAACTGCCAGTTCTATTGCTTCAATCCATGGGTCAACTTTTAATTCTCTTAATGCAAATCCGAATACTGTGGCAGGTATTGATAAAAAACAGCTCGCATGTGGACTAATGATCGCAGATACAGTTTCACGTCAAGGTGGTTCTTCGGTTGTAAATTATAGCTACAATTCAATTTATAATTTTACTTTGAATTGCAATAACAACGTGCCGAATGACATGACAAGCTTACTAGCTTATAATGGCAACTTTAGCGGGCCAGTTTGGTTATTAACAGATACCGGCACCACAAATTTCACAGTTACAGGGTTATCTCCGCAAGCAACTGATTTTGTGTTAAATGGCGAGTACAAACGCCATGGATCCTTCAGTTCGAAAATAGACACCACAAAACATGGTTATCGTAGTGTAGATATTGTTGTTACTGCGCTTACGCTTTTAAAACCTGCGCGCACCATTGTAAGTGGTACGGCAACAATAGCAGTTAGCGGCTACACGCGTAAAAGAGGTAATTTCACTTATAATGGTACTTTAGTATTTAATAATGATGGTACCGCTAATTTAACGCTTAACGGTACTGCCTACAATATCAATCTTACCACAGGTATAAAATTGAAAAAGAATTAACATCATTATATTTTAAATAAGAACCAATAGATAATAACAAAATAACAAAAAACCCGGATAACTGAACTATCCGGGTTTTTTGTGTCCGTTCATTTGCAAGTGGATTTTATTATCCAACATTGGCAACCCTGAATGGTTTGATATCAACCGACTCCCATATTTTTTGGGTAATATACGGTTCGCTTTGTTTCCAGGCTTCAAGCCCTTCCTCCGTTTCAAATTGAAGGATCATTACAGAGCCTATCATCTCCCCTTCTTCGTTTAGTATTGCGCCGCCTAAAATGTAGTTTCCTTTTTCTCTTAGTTCTTTAGCACCGTCAAGATGGTGGGGGCGAACGTTCATCCGGCGTTGCAGAGCGCCGGTATCCGTATAATCGTAAGCAGTAATTAAATATTGACTCATTTTGATTGATTTAATTTATAAATATTAACCACACTTTAATCATAATGTGTTTAGTCCGATACTTATCGGTAGAAACTCTTATCAAAAATAAGCGTAATCGAACCCTTTTAAAAAACGTGAATAAATAAATATTAATAATAAATGTGAACTTTACATTTTTTACAATATTTGCGTTTTATATTGATCATAAAACCACAAATGAAGAGCTCTTTACACCAGGAATTTACTAAAATATTTAATAAAAAAGCTGAAAAAAATTATTTCTCGCCCGGCAGGGTAAACCTTATAGGCGAACATATTGATTACAACGGCGGGTTGGTGATGCCTTGCGCTATTACATTCGGCACATACCTGCTGGTTGCCCCAAATAACGATAATGTATTCCGATTCAGGAGCTTAAATTTTGATGAAAGACTGGACATCCCGTTACAAAGCCGTTATAGTAAAACCGGGAATAGCTGGTTTAATTACCCGCTTGGCGTTATAGACTACTTTTTGAGTGACGGGCGTCACTTATTCGGATTTGACATGCTTTTTTATGGAAACATTCCCATTGGCTCGGGTCTGTCTTCTTCGGCGTCCATTGAGGTAGTTACCGCTTATGCGTTAAACCAACAATTTAATGGCGGATACTCCAAACTGGATTTGGTGAAATTATCAAAATCAGTTGAAAACAATTTTATCGGTGTAAACAGCGGTATAATGGATCAGTTTGCCGTTGCTTTTGGCGAGAAAGATAAGGCGCTGATGTTAAATTGCGACACACTGGATTATAAAGCTGTAGATAGTAACCTTGGCGAATATATTTTGGCAATAATAAATACTAATAAGCCCCGCAAACTGGCAGAATCGAAATATAACGAGCGGGTGCAGGAATGTCAGACTGCTCTCAAAGCGTTACAGCAAAAACTGGACATAAAAAATCTTTGTGATATTGATGGCGATATTTTTAAAAAGTACCAGAACTTGATTAAAGACGAGGTAATATTTAAGCGTGCCAAACATGTTGTTGAAGAAAACGACAGGGTAAAATTAGCTGCTGTTGCCCTTAGTAAAAACGATCGCAACGAGTTTGGACGACTGATGTACGCCTCGCATGATTCTTTACGCGATTTGTATGAAGTTAGTGGTAAAGAATTGGATGCGGTAGAAGAATACTGTAAAACTAATCCGGATGTTGCCGGTGCACGTATGACAGGCGCCGGATTTGGAGGGTGCGCGATAGCCCTGGTTAAAGAGAGCGCATTTAATAATTTCAGCAAAGGAATTATTAAATATTACACCGATAAAATAGGTTATGCCCCAACAGTTTACCAGTCACTTATAGGCGATGGAGTAAGGGAGTTGGAAATTGTTGATCTGTAATTAATCAAAGACCAACGATTAATTCATACAGAAACTACAAGCGTATTCTAACTTTACAACATTTCAACTTTACAACATTCCAACAACCACCCTCCAAACAATGAGGAAACTAAAACTTGAAGAGCTAAACCGCGCAACCACAGCCGAATTTAAGGCCGGAAAAAAGATGCCGGTCGCGGTTGTTTTGGATAATGTGCGGAGCATGCATAATATAGGTTCTATATTTCGTACAGCCGATGGTTTCGCCGTTGAGCAGGTTTGTCTTTGCGGTATTACTGCGCAGCCCCCTCACCGCGAAATTGAGAAAACTGCCCTTGGGGCCACACAATCTATTAACTGGACTTATTATGCCGATGTTATGCAGGCTGTTCAACAATTGCGCGATAACGGGTACCGCATAATTGCTGTTGAGCAAGCCGAAAAAAGCATTATGCTTAACGAGTTCAAACCTTTAAAAGATGAAAAATATGCCCTGGTGTTTGGTAACGAAGTAAATGGAGTAAGCGACGAGGTAATGAAAAATATCGATGCCTGCATAGAGATCCCGCAGTTTGGAACTAAACACTCATTTAATATCGTTATTTCAGCAGGTATTGTCTTATGGGACCTGTTCTCGAAGATGGTAAGCAGTTCATAGTTGATGGTTCATTGTTCACAGCTAAAGAAGCTACCATGAACTATGAACCATGAACTATGATCCAACTACCTGTTCTCGAAGATGGTAAACAGTTCATAGTTGATGGTTCATTGTTCATAGCTAAAGAAGCTACCATGAACTATGAACCATGAACCATGATCCAACCAAAAACTACAAATGTATACACTCACCGTAAGCTTCCGCAGCGGCTTCCATTACCGCTTCGCTCATAGTAGGGTGGGGGTGAACTGATTTTATAATATCATGCCCTGTTGTTTCAAGCTTGCGTGCAGTAACAACTTCGGCCAGCATTTCAGTAACGTTATGGCCAAGCATGTGCGCTCCAAGGAACTCACCATACTTTGCATCGAAAATTACCTTTACGAAGCCGTCTTTTGCTCCGGCAGCACTTGCCTTACCTGACGCCGAGAAAGGGAATTTTCCTACTTTTATCTCATAGCCGGCTTCTTTGGCAGCTTTTTCGGTATAACCCACTGAAGCAACTTCCGGTGAGCAGTAGGTACACCCGGGTATGTTGTTGTAATTTAAGGGCTCAGGATTTAACCCAGCAATTTTTTCAACGCAAATAATACCTTCGGCCGATGCCACGTGGGCAAGGGCCTGGCCTTTTACTATATCGCCTATAGCAAACACGCCTTCAACATTGGTGCGATAAAAATCGTCAACCAAAACTTTGCCTTTATCAGTTTTTACGCCATTTTCTTCGAGGCCGATCCCTTCAATATTAGTTGAAATGCCAACTGCAGATAACACGATCTCGGCTTCAATCACTTCATTGCCGCTGGCTGTTTTTACATTAACCTTGCACAGGTCGCCGCTTGTATCAACTGATTCGACGGTAGAAGAGGTCATGATATTAAGCCCCTGTTTTTTAAGGATGCGTGCCAGTTGTTTTGAAACTTCTTCATCCTCTAGAGGTACTATGTTATCTAGAAACTCGACAACAGTCACTTTGGTGCCGATGGAGTTATATAAATAAGCAAATTCAATCCCTATCGCGCCTGATCCCACCACAACCATTGATTCTGGTTTTTTTGGAAGTATCATTGCTTCGCGGTATCCTATTACTTTTGTTTTGTCCTGTTTTAGGTTAGGTAACTCGCGCGAACGGCCTCCTGTTGCCAAAATGATGTTCCTGGCTGTGATTTCCTGTTTGGTTCCATTTGCTGCCGTTACTTCAACGGTATTTTTACTTTTCAGCTTTCCGGTTCCGGCAACTACATCAATCTTATTTTTTTTCATTAAAAACTGAACACCTTTACTCATTCCGTCGGCTACAACACGGCTTCTTTTTATCATCGCTTCAAAATCCACTTCGCTGCTGCCTACTTTTATGCCGAAATCAGACGCATGGGTAATATATTCAAATACCTCCGCGCTTTTTAGCAAGGCCTTGGTGGGTATACAGCCCCAATTAAGGCAAATGCCACCCAGGGACTCTTTTTCAACTATAGCAGTTTTTAAACCCAGCTGTGAAGCACGGATAGCGGCAACGTAACCGCCCGGACCGGAACCTATAACAATTAAATCGTAATTCATTTTTTGATTATAATGTTTTGTTTAAATGATTGTTTATGTTTTTTGATTTTAACAAAGCACGCGTC
>DASXMZ010000475.1:0-3579 GCA_036495385.1 Mucilaginibacter sp.
AGGCCATTTTGGCAAGGAAGGCAGCGATGTGCAGGTAACTATTCACTCTACTTACGGAGGTGTGAATTTTAATTAATAACGCGAATTTTTCGAATTAAGGCGAATTTCACGAATTGTTTTGTACCAGAATTAGATTTCCGAAGTTTTTAAACTTCGGAAATCTAATATTATAATTTAAGCTTTCTGGGATTTTGTCTATTATCAAAAACTGAAATAATCTCAACAACATTCTCAGCCAGTTTAAAATAGACAGAAGTTTGTGGTGATGCCACGCAGCGTCTGATTTTTTTGATTTTCCTAAAAATTGGAAAATGCTCTGGTGAATTTTGAATACGGGTGATGGTTTGATCTATTTCTTTCCTAACTCTAAGTGATATTTGCTCTCCCCATTCACTTAACAAATAGTCCATAAGCCTTTCATATTCATCCGATGCCCTTTCTGTCCATCTTAAATCGTTAGCCATTTTTGTTTGCTAACGATTTGAATTTTTTATCAATACGAGCCATAACCTCATCGTGTGGTAGTATGCGACCAGCTTCTGAATCGGCCAAACCAGCTTTTATTCCTTCTATCGCTGCTTCGGGAAGATCTCCCCAATCCTCGTCATCTTCCTCAACTTCATATTCCAATCCCATCCGGTCTAACAATGCCTGTAAAACTGGTAAGTCCCGTTCTTTGTCAATTTCTACTGTTAACGTTGCCATATATCAAATTTACTAAGATAATATGGATGTTCATAATTCGCCGTCTTAAAGTTTCAACATTACAATTATCTTAGTCGATGTTCCGTTTTTATCACCGAATACTTTAAATAATAGATTTAATAGAATTAAATGAGTTGGCAAGATAATATTAACACAATCAAAGAGATTTTTCCCGGTCAGTATCAAATAATACTGGACTTTGCAAGCAATGATTTTGTAAAATATATAATCAGTGATAGCGTCAAATATGTTTGGGTTCATAATCATGAGGTTGACAATTTTTATGAATGGCAAAAATATGACCTGCCTATATCTGGAAATAAAAAAAGCTTCAATGTTTTGGCCCGCCAGCTTTCTTATGATTTCATTTTGCCGACTTCGGAATTTAAAGAGATAATGCCGTTTATCAATAATGGAATAACATTGTCCCAGATCAATCATCTACCCAAACATTATTTAGATCCTAAAAGGATTCAAGGAAAAACATGGTATGAATTGCTTTCAAAAGAATGTGACTACTTATTTGAAGTAAAAATACCATCGCCTACAGACTATGGTGAGTTAATGAGTGGCGATAAAGATTTCCTTCAGGCCCTATTAGATAATAAAGAAATTGACTGGAACGATCTTCCATAACCTAATTGTTCATAAAATCTGCGTATCCAAAATCCTCACATCTGCACATTATAATTATCTTTACCCGTCCATATTTTAGTTAAGAATGAGTGAAGATATAAGCAAAAACGATATACCTGGAAATGAAGATAATACGCTGCACAACATCATTTCACTCGATGGATTGTACGAAAACTGGTTTTTGGATTATGCCTCTTATGTAATTCTTGATCGTGCCGTTCCGCATATAAACGATGGTTTAAAACCTGTTCAACGCCGTATACTGCACTCGCTGAAAGAAATGGACGACGGGCGTTTTAACAAAGCTGCCAACGTTATTGGTAATACCATGAAGTACCATCCGCATGGTGACGCTTCCATTGGCGATGCCATGGTGCAGATTGGTCAAAAAAACCTGTTAATTGACTGCCAGGGAAACTGGGGCGATCCGGTTACCGGCGACTCAGCCGCTGCGCCGCGTTATATTGAAGCCCGCCTTTCCAAATTTGCGCTCGACGTAGTTTTTAATCCTGATACCACCGATTGGCAGGCAAGTTACGACGGTCGTAACCGCGAACCCATTACCCTCCCGGTTAAATTTCCTTTATTGCTAGCCCAGGGCGCCGAAGGTATTGCAGTGGGCCTTGCCACCAAAATACTGCCGCACAATTTCATAGAACTAATTGATGCCTCAATTGAGGTACTTAAAGGTAACCGACCCAACCTGGTGCCCGATTTTCCCACTGGCGGCATGGCCGATACATCTGCCTATAACGAAGGTCAGCGCGGAGGCAGGGTAAGGGTGCGTGCGAAAATCGTGGAGCGGGATAAAAAAACTTTAGCCATTACCGAAATACCTTTTTCTACCACCACTGGCGGGTTGATGGAGAGTATTGTGTCAGCGAATGAAAAGGGCAAGATCAAGATCAGGAAGATCGAAGATAATACTGCTAGTAGCGTAGAGATTATGGTTCACCTGGCGCCAGGAATATCACCCGACGTTACTATTGATGCGCTTTATGCCTTTACGGACTGCGAGGTGTCTATCTCGCCCAATACCTGTGTGATACAGGACGATAAGCCGCGTTTTATGAGTGTGAATGATATGCTTACGGAGAGCACACATAATACACGCCGGCTGCTAAAGATGGAGCTGGAGATTAGGCTCAAAGAATTGATGGAGAAAATATTCTTTAGCTCATTGCTAAAAATATTTATCCAGGAGGGTATGTATAAGCATCCTGACTACGAAAGCTCCGGAAATCTGGATGTGGTGGTTGAGGTTTTAAACCGTTTGTTCGAACCTTTTTTCGCTCAGTTTTATCGTACTATTTTACCCGAGGACTATAAAAAACTCATTGATAAGCCCATGAGCAGCATTACCCGCTTTGATGTTAAAAAAACGGATGAGCAGATAAAGGCCCTGGAAAGTGAGATAAAAGAGGTAAAGCATCACCTTAAACATTTAACAGATTATACCATAGCCTGGTTCCAAAAGCTCAAAGAGAAATATGGAAAAGACCGCGGGCGTAAAACCGAATTGCGGACCTTCGACAAGGTCGAAGCTGCGCAAGTTGCCCTGGCCAATGTGAAACTATATGTAAACAAAACCGATGGCTTTGTTGGAACGGGATTGAAGAAAGATGAATTTGTTTGCGACTGCTCCGATATCGATGAAATTATAGTTTTCAGGGCCGACGGACGGTGTTTGATTACAAAGGTGCAGGATAAGGTTTTTGTTGGTAAAGAAGTTATACATGCTGCCGTGTTTAAAAAGAACGATGACCGTACCGTTTATAATATGATTTATAAGGATGGTGAAAGTGGTGTGAGCCTTATCAAACGTTTTTCGGTAGTTGGCGTTACCCGCGATAAGGAATATGATTTGACCAAAGGCACCAAAGGTACCCGCGTATTGTACTTCACAGCAAATCCTAATGGTGAGGCAGAGGTAGTTAACATACAGCTAAAGCCCCAGGCCAGACTCAAAAAAGTACAGTTCGACGAAGATTTTGCTACCCTGGCAATAAAAGGGAGAGGCTCAATGGGGAATGTTGTGACTAAATATCCTGTAAAGAAAATAGTACTGAAAAGTAAAGGTATATCAACATTGGCAGGCCGGAAAATATGGTACGATGACGTTTTAAAGCGTTTAAATCCGGATGGTCGTGGTAAATATTTAGGCGAATTCGACGGTGACGACCGCATATTAACGGTTCTGAGCAGTGGTATTTATGAGCTAACCAGTTTCGATTTGAA
>DASXMZ010000476.1:0-9278 GCA_036495385.1 Mucilaginibacter sp.
CCGCTTTCAACTCCTTTTACTGTTTTTACCAGCAAGCCAGCTCCCTTGTTCATCAACCTGTCATGCAGCTCTCCTGCAGTTTCATGGCCCGTCAGAGTTACTTTTTCGGTGAATAATACATCGCCGGTATCTATCTCATGCCTTAAAAAAAATGTTGTTACGCCACTTTCTTTTTCACCATTTATAATGGCCCAGTTAATAGGAGCAGCCCCGCGATATTGCGGTAACAGCGAAGCGTGCAGATTGATTGTACCTTTTGGCGGCATATTCCAAACCACTTCGGGCAACATTCTAAACGCCACAACAACCTGCAGGTCAGCCTGAAGCGATCTTAGTTCCTCTAAAAATTCAGGATTCTTTAGTTTTTCCGGCTGAATGACTTTAAGCCCGTTACTTACAGCATATTGTTTTACAGCGGATTCATTTAATTTTTGCCCCCTTCCAGCCGGTTTATCCGGCGCGGTTATTACGGCTACAATATCACAGCCAGCCATTATTAAAGCGTCAAGTGATGTTACCGCAAACTGGGGCGTACCCATAAATACAATTCTCATAGTTAACCGCTGATTTTTTTGATTTAATGATTTCTGACCGCTGATTTATTTGATTAAACGACTTCGTTGATATCAAGATATTAAATCCGAAATCTAAAATCTGACTTCCGAAATTAGTTTACGGATACAATAAATATTTTTTACGCATAGTTTTATAGTTGCCTAATGCCGGCTCCCAGCTCGCGCGAATTTCTTCTTCGCTTTTGCCAGCCTCAATTTGTTTCCTCAATTCAGTATTTCCGGCAAGTTTTGTAAAATAACCATTAAAAAAATGTTCTTTGTCAGGGAAGGCTTTATATAATTCTATCAGCCAGCTCAAATTGAGCTTTCCTGTGGTGGTTATATCGTCCGTGTTATAATCTTTAAGATTTATACCATAGCAAAGCTGATCTTTTTGAGGCGGGTCTTCGCTCATACCTGTAATACTTACCGGTTTAAATGAATATTCATATTTTCCTTTTAACAGCGGATGACCAATTTGGAGGAAAGGAAACATAGTACCCCTGCCCAGGCTAAGCGTTGTGCCCTCGAACAAGCAAACGGATGGATAAAGCAATATTGATTTACCGGTATTCAAATTGGGTGAAGGGTTTACCGGAAGCTGATAGGTTGAACTATGCGTATAATTAGCCGCTTTAACGATTCTTAGTTTACATTGCACATGATTTTTAAGCCATCCTTCACCGTTAGTCATTTGGGCAAATTCGGCTATGGTTAGTCCATGAACTATGGGTATAGGGTTGAGTCCAACAAACGAGTGGTAAGCCGTATCCAATACCGGGCCATCAACATAAAAACCATTTGGATTGGGCCTGTCTAAAATCATTAACTCAACGTCGTTTTCTGCACAAGCTTCCATTGCGTAATGTAAAGTGGAGAGATAAGTATAAAAGCGCACGCCTACATCCTGAATATCAAATATAACCAGGTCGATCCCTTTTAAATCATCGGGAGTTGGCTTGTAATGTTTATTGCCATAGAGGGAAATTACCGGGAGCCCGCTCTTTTGATCGACGCCGTTGGTTACTTCTGCACCGTTACTGGCGTCACCCCTGAACCCATGTTCGGGCCCGAATATTTTTTTTATTGCCACACCCCTTTTTAGCAGGCTATCAACGCTGGGAGTTAAGCTTTTGCCAATTACAGAAGTTTGATTAACAACCATCCCAATATTTTTTCCTTTCAAATAATCAATATAAAGGTTCGTTTGATCGGCTCCGGTAATTATCTCATCCTTTTTTAACGTTGCATCAAACTTAAATGGCCTTGTCACACTTTTTTGCGACATCATTTTACCAGGCAGCAAACAGGCAATAACAGTAAACAATAAAAAAAACTTTAGTCTGATCATAAATTATAACGCCTGTATATTTTATATTACCTGCAAAAACGCATCTTTGCGAATATACAAAAAATCACACGTATTGAATTTCGCCTATTTCGTCGCTAACCGGATAACATTTAAATCTAAGCGCACCTTTTCAAAATTGATCGTACGTATAGCCATCGTCGGCATTGTGCTTGGCCTTGGTGTGATGATATTGTCGCTGGAAATAATCAGAGGGTTTAAACAGGAAATAAGAGAAAAGATGCGCGGGTTTACGGGTGATATCCAGGTGGTAAAATTCGATCTGAACAATTCTTACGAAAACTCTCCTTTCATCGCTGATAGTAACTTTGAAAAAAAGACGGCAATCAATCATCTTATTACTAAAGTTATGCCTTTTGCCACCAAACCTGGTATTATTAAGGCGAATGACGAAATAGAAGGCGTGGTACTAAAAGGCGTCGATAAAAATTACGATTGGCAATATTTCAAGAAGCAGCTTGTTGCAGGTAATATTATTGATTTTAATGATACCACGGCAGCAAAAAAACAGCTGCTGATTTCGCAAACCACCGCCAACCGTTTAAGATTGAAGGTAGGCGACAAAATTTTGATGTACTTTGTACAGTGGCCGTTAAAGGTGAGGCGTTTTACCATAAGGGGTATCTTTAGTATTGGCATTGAAGAGGTAGATAAAACATACGTTATAGGTGATTTGTCAATAATTAACCGGCTTAATAACTGGAACCCAAATGAAATTGGAGGATATGAGATAAAAATCGCCGATTTCGACAGGCTAAACGAAGCGAGTGATTTTATAGATAGTTTACTGCCCTCCAGGCTTAAATCATATTCAGTTATAGATAATTACCCAACTATTTTTGCATGGCTTGGTTTGCTGGACGGTAATACCAAAGTTGTTTTAGCACTGATGATAATAGTCGCCGTGATTAATATGATTTCGGCCCTGCTGATTATGATACTGGAGCGAACTACGATGATAGGTGTGCTGAAAGCCATGGGCGCCACCAACTGGATAATTCAGAAGGTGTTTTTGTATAACGCTTTTTATTTGATTGGCTTAGGAATGTTATTGGGCAATATATTTGGCTTAGGCATTGGATTTATACAATACCACACGCACCTGTTTAAACTTGACCGGGCATCGTACTACATGAATTTTGTACCCATACAATTTAACTGGTTAGACATCATATTGTTAAATATAGGCACGCTCGTCATTTGCCTTTTGGTGATGCTGGGCCCCTCAATGCTGGTAACCAGGATTACCCCGGTAAAGGCGATAAGATTTAAATAGATGTAACTGAAAGCTAAAAGCAGAAAGCTTAAAGCCGAAGGAAAAGACCTAAAGCGAAAAACCAATTATAGAAAGAGATTTCAGCTTTCCGCTTTTTGCTTTCAGCCCTTTTACAGTATCCTGTAAGTAACCCCAAACCAGATCAATTCGCTGTGTAATTCATAGCCGCCTCCGCTATAGCTAGCTACCTCAAAGCCGTTATTGCTGATCATGTTTTTTCCCAGATTGGTTAAGCCGTGGGCATATGCTGCCATAATGCCAAAGTTTTTGTAACTGGCGCTAACTCCCAATTTGAGCCTTAAATCGGTTGGAGCATCTTGCAATTTCAGGTCGGTACGATAAACATTTCCGGAATTGTCAGTTGCTTTTCCTTTATCGTACGAACTAACATTGAAACCCAGATCAATGCCCGGCATTATATCAATTTTGATTTTTGATGTCTTTATGCGATAGCCGATATACGGGTTAAGATTGATATCCTGGTTCTGCAAAAAGGTTTGACCAGTGACAGGAGTTTGGGGGGGTGCGAAATAAGAAGTATAGTCAAGATATACATATTGAGGATAATAAATGTTTATATCCACTTTACTCCTTAAAAGGTCATAGCCCGCTTGCAAACCAATAATAAGGCCGCTTTTGGCTACATATTGCCCTTGAACGGCTACCCCGTAACTAAACCCGTTTTTATTGCCATAGGGGTTATTGGTGTAATTGTCCTTGTCGCTCGCCCCCTGGATAATGGAGGAAACAGACGCAGACGACTTGCCACCGTAATGATACAGGCCCGAATTTGCCTGCACTGATATTTCAAATTTTTGAGCAAATAGCTGTGTTACCAAAAAGAAGCTAATTAAGGTTAGTAAGGTTCTCTTCATTTTTTTGACGTTTGAAAATTGAATTTTAAGTTTATTCCCCCCGCGCCAAAGTGAATATCCTGTGATCCCAAACCGCCGAGCGGATATTTTAAAAAGGGCTCAAGTGTAAGCCGGTTTTTCCCGAATGGAAGCCCAACCCCAAACGCCACATTAAGCATTTTTGCAAAATAAAAACTGTTGAAACTTTGAGTAGTAGTTTGACCAACTGTTTGCTGTATGGAAGGGGAAAAGTATGTTTGCGCAGCGTACTGACTGGTATAGGTTTCGTTAATAAATGTACCTGAACTAACTCCGGCAAGAATATAAGTATCACCCCTTTGTGGATTAAACTCATATTTTAAATTTAGAGGAATATCTAAATTAACCAGGCTGGCGTCGTAATTCTTAACTGTAGCAACTAAACCTACATTGCTGGTGCTGGAGGCGGTACCGAAATAGCCCGAAGGAGAAGTAAGTGATGTGCCGGGAGAAATCCTGACAGCATCGCTCTGCGCAATAACCACAGAATTGCCACCGGTGTAACTTAAGCTGTTTTGAGCAATGGTTATCCCGGTTACTATTTTTAAATTCGTGCTGATTTTGATATCCGACGTAACACCCGCGCCTACATTTATTTCTTTATTGCTGCCTTTGGCATAGTTAAAGTACGTAGCGGCATACACACCAAAACTTACTCTTTTTCCATTGTTGTCAATTTTTTTGGTTTCAGTAGTTTTATCATTGGCAAACATGGAATTTATGGACTTTGCAGGCGGTTTTGGAACAATCGTACCAGGCTTTGCCGGTTCAACAGTTGGATTAACCGCCGTATTTAATTGGAGTGGTTGCAGTTTATTATTTGCTTTGTTATCATTAGCAATTTTAGCTATATCCTGTTTTTGAGCTGATGTATCAACATGCACTTGAGATAATGCTTCGACCGGCAACTTTGCTGCATTTGGATTTTTAGCCCGGTTATTAATCCTTGTTAACTCATTTTGGTTTGCGGGATTTAATTTTCCTCTCCTGCCATTTATTTTGGTTGGATTAATTGATGCAACTTGACTTGAATTTTCGATGCTCCTTTTTGTATTGGTAATCTGATTTCTTGTAACAGGATTCAAATTTTTTGACCCGCTATCCGTTTTTGCTAAGTTATTTTCGGCTACTACAGATCCGCTGTCGATACTGCCGGGCTGTTCTTTATGCTTGTTAATATTACCTGGTTTTGAATGTTTTAATTGGTGAGCAGTAAATTTTTTGGGCTGCCTGTTGGTATTATATTTCCAGATGCCAATGCCTAAAAACAAAAGCAAAAGCGCAGCAGTCGCCCCCCACCATATCCAGGCAAAAGCACCGCGATCTCGCTTTTCTTCAGGAAATTTTTTCCTGAGCTCCAGCCAGCCTTCATCGGCGGAGTTGTCTTCGAAATTTTCGAAAACCTCGCTGATGCGTTTTTTTAAATCATTGTCCAACTGATCGTCCATGGTTTTGTTCTTCGGATTTTAGCATGACCCTTAATTTTTCTTTGGCCCTGCTCAGGTATACTCTTGACGAACTAGCGGGTATGGCTAATAACTGCGAGATTTCGTCATGACTATATCCGTCTATCTCATATAAATTAAAAATTGCAAGTTGAATTGATGGCAGCTCCTTCATTAAGTTCAGAATGTCCTGTGCGCCCAGGCTCTCAATAGCAGTTGCATTGTTGAATATTGGGGCCGTGTCCTCTAGTTCGACATTTAACATATATTTCATCTCCTTCCGCCTTCGGTCAATAGCCGTATTTACTATTATAGTGCGGAGCCAGGCTTTGAAAGGCCTATCGTGGTTATATTTATTTATATTATTAAAAACTTTTATAAAAGCATCATTTACTACTTCCAGTGAATCGTCGCGATTTAAACAGTAACGCATACCAATACCCATGGCATAGCCATAGAAATGCTTATAAAGCAGTTCCTGGTATTTTAAACTACCTGATTTGCATTGCGTAATCAGTTCATCTTCGGCAATGCCCTTGGGTGGATGCATTAAGTATATTTAATTCAACCTGTGATTAATCTTTATTTAACCTTACGGGAAGGATACTAAAATCGCTACAGCAAATAAAAGTTTTTTTAGGATAATAATCTTCGGGAAATTTTTACTGTTTGTTACCCAGTTAAAATAAAAAAGCCGGTAATATACCGGCCTCTTTGTAAATAACATCCATTCCTTTAATTTTTGGTAAACTGATATTGATAGCTCAATGAATCACCAACCAGTTTGAGCATCTCTAATAGTCCGCTGTTATAAGTGAATTGGTAATCTCCGCTCAAATGCGATTTGGTTGGGGTTCCGGTGGTCGGTAGTGTTTTATCAGTAAATATTAGGTCATCGTTGACCCCAAACCCGTATTTACCCATGCTTGCAGCATGCAACGAGGTGTCGCCGGTAACAGCGAAATTTCCTGAAGCATCCAATGCCAGTAATAAATTGGCATTTACTGTATCAATTTTTCCCGTTGCATGGGTTAAATGTAAACGTATAAACACTCCTGTGAAAGTACCAACGGGAAGGGTTTGCTGGTAATTTACCGTAGCTGGCTTTTTTGCGCAGCCCGCTAAGCAAACCAATAACATCAGGATGGATAATAAGTAAGTTAGATTCCGCTTCATAAACTCTTTTTTTGTAATATGTAAAATTTAAATATAAACGATTTAAGGATAAGTTTATTTTATAGTAATACGTAACTGGTTTTGCAGATGATACAACAAAAGTTTGTTTTACAATTTTTTTGCTTCGTCCCAAAAAATGTCCATTTCGGCGAGGCTCATATCATGTAATTGCTTGCCGTTTTCCCTCGCTTTGCTTTCAAGGTACTGGAAACGTTTTATAAATTTACGATTAGTTTTTTCTAACGCATCTTCAGGGTTAATGTTTATAAAACGGGCGTAATTTATCAAAGAAAACAACAGGTCACCAAATTCACCTTCCGCCTTTTCATGGTCGATGGTACTTTCGTCTTCTGCATTGAATTCATTTTTAAATTCCTGCATTTCTTCTTCCACTTTTGCCCATACCTGACTTTTTTCTTCCCAATCAAATCCCACTCCGCGCGCTTTTTCCTGTATGCGCGATGCTTTAACCAGCGCCGGCAACGATGCCGGTACGCCACCCAATACGGATTTGTTGCCTTCCTTTAATTTTATCTGTTCCCAGTTGCGTTTTACATCATTTTCATCCTGTACCTCTACTTCGCCATAAATGTGCGGGTGGCGGTTAATCAATTTGTCGCAAATGCCATTTAACACATCCGTAATATTGAAATCATCGGTTTCCGATGCTATCCTGGCATAAAAAACAAGGTGTAGCATAATGTCACCCAATTCCTTTTTTATTTCGGGCATATCGGCGCTCAAAATAGAATCAGATAGCTCGTAAGTTTCCTCAATCGTTAAGTGGCGCAAACTTTCCAACGTTTGCTTTTTATCCCACGGGCAATTCATGCGCAAATCGTCCATTATGGTTAGCAGCCTTTTAAAAGCAATTTCCGGTTCAGAAGCTGTTGCAGGGGGTATTAGTGGCATACATGAAATTTGCGGTAAAAATAAGATTTTTTGAGTCCGAAAGTCAGTAAAGTCGGTAAGTCTGAAAGAAAGATTTTTATAGGAAATTAATTGAATTTAGTTAGTTTCGAATATAAAAATTCTTAAATGACTGAAACAATAAAAAAATTCTGGAACTGGTTCGAAGAGAATAATAAACCGTATTTATTGCTTGATGAAGCTGATGAAGAAGTACGAGATCAGTTGCTGCAAGACTTGGAAACTCACCTCCATGAGTATTGTGATGAACTTTGGTTTGAGCTTGGAGGAATGCCAGGGGAAGAACAAGAACTCATCATTACAGCCGAAGGGAACACTGACTTCTTTGAACAAGTTGAAGCACTTTTAGATAGTGCACCAGTTATTAATGGCTGGAGGTTTACTGCATTCATTCAACCAGTGGAATCTGAGAACACAATCAATTACGAAGGTGTTGAACTTAAGCGAGATGACTTGTGGTTTATGCCCCTGCAGAGTGCTAGTAACCCAAAATCAATCGGTATAAGAGTTTGCGCCCCAAATTATGATTTTTTGAAAGAAAACGACTGGTTTAAAAATGCAGTTTATAAAATGCTGGATACAGTGCTAGGAGAAAAATCATTTGCAATAGATATAAACCATGTTGACTATGGTCAACTTCCTGAAAAGCCAGAAGAACATGGAATGATAGAGTTGGCAGAACTACCAGCTTATATTAAATGGAAAAAGTCGAAACAAAATAGTTAATAATATTTAAGTAGCATTTGTTAAGGTTAGCAATGTCCGATTATAACCAGATATTATATGACATAGAAGTTCATTCTGTTGAAGGAATCCGCAGTTATTTTGAGCAAGGCGGCAATCCGAATGACATTTTACCCGATGGGATGCCACTCTTCACAATGATGGTTGAAATGTATACCCGCACGCCCAGGTTTAAAGATTGCGTACAGGCGTTTATTGATAATGGATTGGATTTTGAAGATAAAGCATTGCTGGCAGTTTTAATTGATGATGCCGGTGAGCTGGAGGAAATTATTAAGAGTGACCCTTCCATTGTCACTAAAACATATTCATTTTTTAACAATACTTACACACCTTTGACAGGCAGTACGCTAATGCATTTTTGCGCGGAATACAATAGTATAGCTTGTGCAAAAGTACTGCTAAAATTTGGTGCAGATATAAACGCAAAAGCAGCATTGGGCGAATATGGTTTTGGTGGGCATACACCAATTTTTCATACGGTGAACCAAAATAGCAATAACTCTATAGAAATGCTTCATTTCCTGTTGGAAAACTCAGCTGATTTAACCGTAACGGTTAAAGGATTGATATGGGGCAGAGGCTATGAATGGGAAACATTTATACCTGCTGTAAATCCATTAAGCTATGCCATGATGGGTTTATTGCCTCAAATGCACAGGAAGGTTGAAACCGTAGCCGAAGTGGTTTCCTTGTTGTTAAAACACGCTTATGGGGTTGATTATACATTACCTAACATTCCAAACGCTTATTTGAAAAATAATTAATTTGATTTAACTTTTTATTTTCAAGATTAAAACAAACTAAACCGCATCTTGCAAATCCTTAAATCCTGAAAATCCTGATTCAGACATTCTTCACCGCCCTCAACATTTCACGTTTACCCAGTGC
>DASXMZ010000477.1:0-6795 GCA_036495385.1 Mucilaginibacter sp.
AACTGGTTTCAAAAAGGTTCCAGTCGCGCTCGTCGCTCATCCCGTCATCGATCACTTTCTGTATCTTTCTCAATTGCTCCTCAGAGAGTTTTTTACCCGAACTATCTTTCAACTGAGTGATTTCATCACTTATCTTTTGCAGCAATTCATTTTTGTAAACAATATTCATGGCCGAGTTTGCCAGTTCCCTGCTTTTACCGGCAAGGTCGGCCTGTAACTGTTCATTTTTAATTTTTACAATGTGTTGCTCATTAATAATGGCTTCTTGTTTTAAAAACTCCTCTTTTTCGTGATGCAGCTTTTCCTGTATAAAAAGCTGATGACGTTTCAATTTTAAATGATAATAATGCCTTATTATATAAAAAATTAAAATTATCAACAGCAAATAAAAAAATACGGCGACATTGGTAGTATACCATGGAGGCAGTACGGTAAAAGCAAAAAGGGTTACGGGTGATACATTTTCATCGTTTATTTTAGCCCTTATCTTAAAAATATACGCTCCCTGATTTAGATTAGTAAACTCCTTTTGACTTTGGAATGTCCAATCAGACCATTGTCTTGAATATCCTTCAAGATAATATTGAAATTTGACTTTGGCCTGCCGGTAGTATGGTAATGAATAAGTTATGCGGATATTATTCTCCGTAAACGGGACATCGACCTCGATATGATTACCGCTATTTTCGCTGATCACGGAAACCTTGTCAGTGATATTTTCGATTTTTCTGATCAATACTTCAGGCAAGCTGATTTTATCTGGCATCGATGCATCGCCATCGTTAAAGATAACAAAGCCATCATCTATACTTATGAGGTAAATTGAATTGTTGATAAGATTGATGTTTTCATAATGCTGCACCATCTGGCCGTCAAGCGTGCTGAACCCGTTGGAGTCAATACTCATCTTGCCCGGTACTGACAGATCAGCGAGTGCTACCCGCCCATGATTTATAAACCAATATTTTTTCCCTACAGCTGTTATTATTTTATTTGAAGAAGAAAAAGTGCCCAGCAATTTATTTAATTGCTGGTATTTATAAAAATGGTCTGCAATATCATCATAAACAAAAAAACCAGAGTTGGATGAAAAAACAATCCGGTTGTCGAGGCTGAATACATTAACATTGTAGCTATCGGGTAAACCGGAGCTTTTATCGTAATATTTGTATGACGTCACCTTTCTCAGGTCGCCGCTAAGCGTAATTTTATAAATTCCTTTATAAGCATGGCTTACCCAAATCTGGCCTTTGTTATCCCGCTCAACATATCGCGATGGCTCGCCAAACCCTTCTATTTTATGATCGAAAACCCAGTTACCTTCGTTATTTTTCCTGTAGATCACTAAACCTGTATAAGTTCCCTGGATCAGCAAATTGTCCGTTAATTTTTTTATCGTCCATCCTCCATTTACAGCTGATATTTTTGCTATACTATTACCGTTTACCTGGTAAGTACCATCATTATGGCCACAAAGTAAGCGCCCGTCCAGAAGAGAAAGGTCCCAAACTTGCCCTTGTGAACCCGGTATCAACTTAAAATCAAACGACTGCATTAACCGATTTGATCCACCTGGCAACCAGTCACTATAAAAAAGTCCCTGGTTAGTACCTAAATATATCTTGTTATCGAAAATAATACTCGAATAAACCGTTCCGAACCTGCCGGTTTTATCAAAGTAAAAATACAATGAGGAATTTACTTCAATACGGTCTATTCCGTTATCCAAACCCGCCCATAGATTTTGTTCTTTATCAGTAAATAAACTTAAAACAGTATTGTTTTGCAAGCCACCCGACTTATTGATATGTTGTACTACGTTCCCCGCAGTGTCTATGATCACTATTCCGTTAAGAATGGTACCGTAAGCGAAGTATTTATCAGGAATCAACGCGCCATTATTAAGCTGATAGGTTTTTAAAAAACTATTGGCCTGGTTTTCCCACGGAACTATTTTTTTATCGTCGTATATAAACAATCCATTTTTAGCAGTACCGATAAGGTACTTGTTATGTTTGAATGGAAGTATTGACAACACACCGCTATTGCCCAAAACATCACTGCCCGCGATATAATTGAGCTGATTGTTTTTGAGCTCGAACAGACCTGCTGATACCTGTTCAACAAAATAACGGTTTTCGATTTTGAATAAGAACAAAAAGGGATTGTGCGCCTTTATAATGCTGATTTTTCCTTTTGAATAAATAAAGATGGATCCGAACGACTGGAATATTACCTTGTCACCGTCAACATAAATTTTCCATATTTCTTCGTTCGGGATATAGGATTTCGGCACCAGCCTGATCAGGGAATTATATTTAAGAAAACCCTGTTTATTGTTTTCCCAATAGCCAAACTCACCAAATCCGCCGGCATAAATTTTACCTTTTCCATCCGCAGCAACCGACCGTACTATTAACCCGTTTGGCATGTGGTAAAGCTGCCAGTATTTGCCGTCAAAAGCCAGCAAACCTTCGGAATTCCCAAAATACATGACCCCACGTTCATCTCTGGTTACAGACCAATTTTGGTTGCCCGATTGATATTGCGCTTTGGTATAATTTTGCACATAAGGAACGCCGATGCTTTTTATATCGGCAGCGTGGGCACTTCTTGAGTAAACGAAAAAAACGTACAAAAAAACTAATAGCGATTTATGCATTTGGTTTATAAAACTAGATAGGCCCCGACCAATCGGGGCCTATCTACGAAAATACGATTTGAAAATGAAATAAATCAGAGGTGCGATTCTCCATGTTCCTTCAGAGGAGTTTTAAGCTAATTGCTTCTTTCCCTTTTTACTGATATTCACCGGTTGAGGAACCTTTACATAGTAACCCGTTCCATCATATTCCCGTTTGCGGGGATGCGTTTTACAGGCATCGGTGCAGCAGCCATCCATTTTAGTGCCGCATTCATCGCATTGGGTAAAATGTTCATTGCATTCGGGGTTGGCGCAGTTGATCATTTTGTGAGTTTCTTTACCACAATTGTAGCAGGCAGATATTACCACCGGATTTACACTGTTTACATCAACCGAAAGCCTGTTATCAAAAACATAACATTTGCCTTCAAAATCTTCACCACCGGCTTCCTTTCCATATTTTATGATCCCGCCATGCAGCTGATACACATTGCTAAATCCTTCATGTAACAACAGCGCTGAAGCTTTTTCACATTTTATGCCGCCGGTACAATAGGTAATTACTTTTTTATCCTTGTATTGGGCAAGCTGGTTGATCATCGACGGAAAATCCCTGAAATTTTCAATATCAAGCGTTATGGCATTTTTAAATTTACCTAAATTATGCTCATAGTTTGAGCGTACGTCCAAAATCACTACGTCATCCGCATCCTTCATCGCCAAAAATTCTTTTGGTTCCAGGTGCTTGCCGGTTTGCTTTTGAGGATTAATAATATTAGGATTGCGAAGGCCCGAATGAACGATCTCGGATTTATAGCGCACGTGCATTTTTATAAATGAGGGAGTATCAACTTCATCAATTTTGAAGTCAATATCCGCAAAACGCGGGTCGGCATGCAGGGTATCCGTATAAATTTTACAGGACTCTTCAGTACCCGAAACGGTGCCGTTCAATCCCTCGGTTGCCACAACAATACGGCCGGTTAAACCGAGACTCTTACAAAATTTTAAATGATCGGCAGCAAATAGCTCCGCATCTGCTATTGTTGAGTAACAATAGTACAGTAGTGTATTATATCTAATCATAAAATCATTGATACTGCTGCAAACAGTGTTAAATGAAGTGCAAAGGTAAGAGTTATTTCGGATTTCGGAATTTCGATTTCGGAATTAATTGTATGAATCTGACTCGGAAGAACCAATTCTGAAAACTCCTCAATTCGATAAATTTCAATTCAAGCGCTGACAAATCCGAAATCGAAATTCCGAAATCCGAAATTCTGGTAAATCCGAAATCGAAATTCCGAAATCCGAAATCAAACAGTAATTTTGCCCTCCTTAATATTTACATTATGTACAATACACTAAAGCCTGTTTTGCAGCAGGAGCTTGCCGAAATTGAAAATGCGGGTTTATATAAGAGGGAAAGAATAATAACGTCGCCACAAGGCGCTGATATAGAGGTGAAGGGTGGTAAACACGTAATCAACTTTTGCGCAAATAACTATTTGGGCCTTTCCGGTAATTCGAAAGTTATCGCCGCTGCAAAAGAAGCCATGGATACGCATGGTTATGGACTTTCGTCGGTTCGCTTCATTTGTGGTACCCAGGACATTCACAAGGAGCTTGAAAAAAAGATCGCCGAATTTTTAGGTACCGAGGATACTATTCTCTACGCTGCAGCTTTTGACGCAAATGGTGGTGTTTTTGAACCATTGTTTAACGAACAGGATGCGATCATTTCGGATGAATTGAACCATGCTTCAATAATTGACGGGGTACGTTTATGTAAAGCACAGCGCCAGCGCTACAAACACGACGATATGGCGGACCTTGAAGAGAAGTTAAAAGCCACAGCAGGCTGTCGTCACCGTATTATTGTTACTGATGGTGCTTTCAGCATGGACGGTACCATTGCACAATTAGACAAGATTTGTGCCTTAGCCGAAAAATATAATGCCCTGGTAATGATTGACGAAAGTCATTGCTCGGGTTTTATGGGTAAAACAGGTCGTGGCACACATGAACACCATGGTGTAATGGGGAAGATAGATATTATCACCGGCACGCTGGGTAAAGCCCTTGGTGGCGCGTCCGGTGGTTTTACTTCGGGTCGTAAAGAGATTATTGATATGCTTCGCCAGCGGTCAAGACCGTACCTGTTTTCAAACACCCTCGCACCATCAATAACCGGAGCTTCCATTGCGGTATTGAATATGCTGAGTGAAACTACCGATCTTCGCGATAAACTGGAAAACAATACGCAATACTTCCGCAAAAAAATGACCGAGGCCGGTTTTGATATTAAACCGGGTGTACATCCTATAGTGCCGGTAATGTTGTATGACGCCAAACTAGCACAGGAATTTGCCGCCAAAATGCTTGATGAAGGTATTTATGTGATTGGTTTTTATTATCCTGTGGTTCCCCAGGGTAAAGCGCGCATCCGTGTGCAAATATCGGCCGCTCATGATATGGAACATCTGGATAAAGCTATTGCTGCTTTTACCAAAGTTGGAAAAGAACTTAATGTTATTAAATAGCATTATTTGTCATCGCTGAGTAGCGCACCAGTCCAGTTGAGAGCATTGCGCTAACGCCCTGCGACGAGATTGCTTCACTATCGTTCGCAATGACAATTTATGTTAAATTTGCAGGAGTTATCAATTCTAAACTCATGAAGAAAAGACTGACATTGACTTTAACAAGAGAAGTTGTGGAATACATAAAAAAGACCGCTAAGGCAAGAGGAATAACTGCCTCAAAATTCGTTGAGGACGCCTTTTTTGATTTGATCGCGGAGGAAGAAAGAAAGAATAATTTGAAGAAAGTATCGTAATGCAAGCCCAGATAGACCAATATACCGCCGAGATTAATGCCTTTTCACCTGCCAATGCAGATGAGCTGGAAACATTCCGCATAAAATTTTTAGGAACCAAAGGAATCATAAAAGACCTCTTCGAGCAGTTTAAAACTGTTGGGCCTGAAGAAAAACGGACGTTCGGCAAGGTTTTAAATGAGTTTAAACAACTCGCTGAATCGAAATACGCTGAGCTAAAAGAAAATCTTAGTTCCGAAATCGTCAATGCGAAATCCGAAATCGATCTCACACTACCTGGCGATGGTTTTGCAATCGGCTCTCGTCATCCGCTTTCTTTGGTAAGGATTGAGATCATTGATATTTTTAAAAGATTAGGTTTCGTTGTGGAAGAAGGCCCGGAGATTGAAGATGACTGGCATAACTTTTCGGCATTGAACTTCCCTGAAGAACACCCGGCAAGAGATATGCAGGATACCTTTTTCATCAAGAAAAATCACGGTAAGGATGACATAGCGCTTCGCACGCATACGTCGTCTGTACAGGTGCGGATGATGGAAAATGGCAAACCGCCATTCAGGGCTATTATGCCCGGCAGGGTTTATCGCAACGAGGCCATATCCGCACGCGCTCATTGCTTTTTTCACCAGGTTGAAGGTTTGTACATTGACGAAAACGTATCCTTTTCCGATCTGAAACAAACGCTTTATCATTTTGTGCAGGAACTTTACGGCGAGGGGACCAAAGTACGTTTCAGGCCATCTTATTTCCCGTTCACCGAGCCATCAGCAGAAATGGATATTTCTTGCACCATTTGCGGGGGATCGGGCTGTAATATGTGCAAATACACCGGCTGGGTCGAGATTTTAGGCTGCGGCATGGTTGACCCCAATGTTTTGGAAAATTGTGGTATCGACAGCAACAAATTTACAGGCTTCGCTTTTGGCATGGGCATAGAAAGAATTGCCAACTTAAAATATGTGATACGTGATCTGCGTTTATTCTCTGAGAACGATGTTCGTTTCTTGAAACAATTTCAGACAGAGATCATATGAAGAAAATATTACTGTTAGGCTTTATAGCTTTGACTTACTTTTCGTGCGGTAAAAGCGGCGATGTGATACCCAATGTTGCCTTTAATTTCCAGGCGCCGTTAACAGACCCGCGATTGAGTCCGTTGAACGTCCCTGGAGGGGCTGTTTTAATCAATGGTTACGGCGTGGCTGGCTTAATACTATATCACGAAGCCGATAACAGTTATGCAGCTTATGATCGCTGCAGCACCTATATGCCTCAAAATCATTGCGCAGTAACACTTGATGCCGGAAACTTT
>DASXMZ010000478.1:0-9997 GCA_036495385.1 Mucilaginibacter sp.
CGCCCGAATTAGAAACCTCGATACTGCCGCCTGATGTTTCGCCTTTAATTGTTCCTGTTAAAGTTTCGATGTGTAAGCTGCCGCCACTGGTGCTGAAATTTTCGTCGCCTGATAAATTATCAAGGTGGATACTGCCACCACTGGTACCCAAATGTGTAGAAACCTGTTTAGGAACATATATTTTAAAAGAGATGCTTAACTGTCTTCTCCAGTCCCAATCACCTCCGCCGTCGTGTTTGCGTTTTGCTTCGGCATGCAACTCGTGGTCGCTTACAGAAACCTTGAGGTCATAATCTTCGTCGAGGCGTTTTTTAATTTCTTCCCTTGAAAATTCCTGGTTGTTGTTTCCACGCACGTATATCTCAACACGGGGGGCTTGCCCGGCTTCGCCGCTAACGGAGATACTTCCACCTGATGTTTTAACATAAACGTTTTTTATGGCGTCGTTGGCTAACGATCTTGTATCATAAGGGGTTTTATTCCAATCCTGCCCAAATGCAACGTATGATTGGCAGGCAATAAATAATACTAAAAAGCAATTTTTCATCTTTTTTATTTTGTTTATATAATAGACTTACTTTTTTTTCGCTGCGTTGCATGGAACGAAAAAAAGTTTGCAGTTTTCAGTTGGCAGTTTGCAGTTTGCGATAATTGTTTCGCTGCTTACTGCCCACTGCAAACCGCCTACTGACTTCATTCACTTTTCAAACTCTTCACAGGGTTTACCATTGCTGCTTTTAAAGCCTGTACGCTTACCGTAAGGGCAGCAACTATGAGGGAGACGGCTCCCGCAGCTATGAATACCCACCATTGAACATATATCCGGTATGCAAAATCCTGCAGCCATTTGTTTGAAACGTACCAGCCTACGGGAGAAGCTATAGCGGCGGCAATTATAACCAACAGCAAAAAGTCTTTCGATATCAATAAAATTATACCTGATACTGTTGCACCCAGCACTTTACGTATGCCAATTTCTTTGGTGCGCTGCATTACAGCATATGCTGTAACAGCAAATAAGCCAAGACAGGCCAGCAATATTGCCAGCACCGAAAACGTTGTGAATACACCCGCCGTGCGTTGTTCAACGCGATACATAGCATCGTAATCATCATCCAGAAATTTATATTCAAATGGTCTTTCCGGTACGCGGTCTTTCCATATTTTTTCCAAACCTTTAATAACACCTGCAGTATTGTTTCCGGTTATTCTTACAAATAGTGCCTGAGTTTGGAAGTGGTCAAGGAATATTAATAGTGGGCCAATCGGATCATGAAATGATTTGAAATTAAAATCTTTAACTACAGCTTTTATCCGGCCGGGGGCATTTTTTGAGATTTGTTTTCCTATTGCTTCTTCTGGAGTCCATCCAAGGGCTTTTGCCGCTGTTTCATTCAGCATAAATGAATACCGGAAATTCTTGAATTTATTTGTTGTATCAATCTGTAAAACATCAGTTTGATTAAAATCGGTGCCCGCAACTAATTTTATGTGCATAGTTTTGATAAAATCCTCATCCATAGGTAATGCGTTTACACTTAATGATTTACCATCGGCAGTGGTTATGCCGTCTCCCCACCCCACATCTATGGGTTCGTTATTGGCCGCAGCTACGCTTTCCACTCCAGGAATATTGGCGATCAGTTTTTTAAGTTCATCAACCCGCGACAACATTTTATAGTTGACAGGTAAAACCACAACATTACTCTTGTTGTACCCTATATCTTTATTGCGGATGTAGGAGAGCTGTTGTAATATTATCACCGTAGTTATGATGAGAAAGATGGATATAACGAACTGAAACACAATCAGCGACCTGCGTACACCCTGACCGGAAGTAAATGAAAAACCTGCCTTTAATATTTTTACCAGCTTAACATTCGACAACAATAAGGCCGGGTAAGCGCCCGCTGTAAAACCAATAATAAAACCAAATACCAGGAGCAAAATCAATATAACCGGATCAAACAATGCGCGGGCCTGCAATTGCTTGCCTGATATTTGATTAAAAACAGGGAGAAGTATAAATGCCACGCCAAAAGCAAAAAGAATAGCGATAATGGTCACAAAAAGTGATTCGCCGATAAACTGCCTGAATAATTGGCTCTTGCCGGCACCCATTACTTTACGGATGCCTATTTCGGCCGAGCGTGACGAGGATTGTGCTACTGAAAGATTTACATAGTTTACGCAAGCTATAGTCAAAATTAAAACAGCCACGATAACCATTATGTATATATAAGTGATGCTGCCATTGGGCTCGAGTGAATCGGGAACTTTTGAGTGCAGATGAACATCTGTCAACGGCTCGAGATGATAGGTTAAGTACTGGCTCGGGCTCATTTTGAGCTCACCGGCCTTGATCGTTTTCATATACCCGGTTATCTTGCTTTGCAATGGCTGCAATTGATCCTTGTTTTTTAGCAACAGGTAAGTTATATAGTTGGCAGACCACCATTCTTCGTTCTTCGAAGCATCAAGGGCATTAAAGGAGGTTATAAAATCAAACCTGATCTGTGAGTTTGAGGGTGCGTCAGCAGCCACGGCGGATACCACTAAATTTTTATCCCCAACTTTTAATATTTTCCCAATCGGGTCTTCATTGTCAAAATACTTTTTTGCCGCTGTTTGGGTGATGACAATTTTATCGGTTGTTTTTAACGATGCATCACCACTTATGATTTTAAAGGAAAATATATTCAGAAAAGAAGGATCAGCATACAGGATACTGTTTTCCTCAAACACCCGGTTATTATAAGAAATCACTCCTGATCTCTTTTCCAACCTTACAAAGTCTTCGACGGAAGGAAATGTCCTTTTAAATTGCGGGCCTACTTTTGTTCCGGTTACCGCTACTTTCTGTGGGTTGCCACCTTCATCATAATCCATCGTAACGCGAACTATCCTGCCGGCGTTTTTGTTAAAATGATCGTAGCTCAATTCGTGTTTAATGTAAATCCCGATCAACAGGCAGCTGACTATGCCTATAGTTAAACCACTAATATTTATAAAAGCATAAAGCCTGTTCTTCCTCAGGTTTCTCCAGGCTATTTTAAAATAGTTTTTTATCATGGCTCATTAGTTCATTGGTTCACTTGTTCATTGGGTGCCGTTTAAGCCCACTCTAAATCTCCCCCGGTTGGGGAGACTTTTGATTTAGTTTCTAATTAATAACTTTTCTGTTTTCACAACCTTTCGCCTTTAACCTTTCAGCTTTCGCCTCTTTTATTCACTCCTCAAATTCTTCACCGGGTTAACCATCGCTGCTTTCGCAGATTGGAAGCTAACCGTAACCAGTGCAATCAAAATTGCCACGACTGCCGAAAGGGCAAAAACCCACCATTCTATACTGGTACGATAGGTATAATTTTCGAGCCATTTACTCATTGCCCACCAGGCCAGCGGTGAGGCTATCAACAAAGCAATGACAACCAACATCAAAAACTCTCTTGATAACAAGGCAAACAACGAGCCCAAGCTTGCGCCCAGCACCTTGCGGATGCCGATTTCCTTAACGCGTTGTTCGGCTGTAAACATGGCCAACCCAAGCAAGCCAAGACAAGAAATAAATATAGCCAAAAATGCAAACGAGTCGGAAAGCTTGCGTACAATTTGTTCGTTTTGATAAAGTTTTTGGTATTCCTCATCCGAAAAAGCGTAGTTAAAGGTAAAATTGGGATTTAACTCTTTGCAAATTTTTTCAATGGTTGTTAATGCTTGTTTCGTTTGTCCGGGTTTAGTGCGGATCAGGATATTTCCAAATTTCTCTTCGTCCCGCAATCTTACAACCAAAGGCATTATGGGATCATGAAGAGAGCTGAAATGAAAATCTTGTAATACCCCAACAATTTTACCCTTTTTACCCCATTGCGTAAATGGCTTGCCAATAGGATCGGCGTAACCAATCCTTTTCAACGCTGTTTCATTAACCAAATAACCTAGGGAATCAGTTGCAAAATCCCTCGAAAAATCGCGACCGTAACGCATTTTAAGTTTCAGCGTACTCGCAAAATTATAGCCAACAGAAATTTGTGTAAATTCAATATTTACGTTGGGGTCCTTGCCATCCCATGTAACTCCACCGGTAGTGCTGCCAAACTGCGTGGGCGAATCCGACATATGGGTAACCTCTTGTATCCCGGGCATTTTCAAAGCCTCATCTCTAAAAATTTTGTACTTGGTCCTCAACTCGCCTTCCATAGGTACATAAATGAGATTTTCTTTGTCGTACCCTAAATTTTTTGACTGAATATAGCTTACTTGTTTTGAAACTACTATAGTTGCTATGATAAGGAACGCTGACAATCCGAACTGGATAACAACCAGGGCTTTGCGGAACCATCCGGCGCCTGTACTTAGTTTTGCCCCTCCTTTTAATACTTTAACAGGGTTAAACGACGACAAAAACAAAGCAGGATAACTACCTGAAATAAAACCTGTTACAAAAGTTAAAGCTACCAGCCATAACCAAAAGGAAACATTGCCGAATGGATATGACATTTGTTTTTGTGTGACATAGTTAAATACAGGTAAAAGTATGATAACCAGCAGAATTGCTATGGTTACAGCGATGAACGTTAGCAATATTGCCTCACCAATAAACTGCCTGATTAATACGCCGCGTACCGCGCCAACTACCTTACGCACGCCTATCTCTTTTGCCCTTTTAACTGAGCGCGCAGTCGTCAAATTCATAAAGTTGATACAGGCTATAAGCAGAATGAAAACGGCGACAATACTAAACAGGTTGACATACTGTATGCGACCGCCATCAGGCTTCCCATCTTTAAAAACAGAGTGCAGGTAAACCTCGCTGAATTTCTGCAAGCCCAGTTCTTCCCTGAAGGCCTTGTTTTGTTCCTTGTTATAAGTATCCAAAAACCGGCGGATCTTTTTATCAACCAAAACCGGGTTAGCATCCGCTCTAAGCATAATTAAAGCAAACGGACCGTTATTACCCCACTGTTTTGCCCAATCGTTTTCTATTAAAAAATTATCCCAATTGATGAGATAATCGAATTTCACAGATGTATTTTCGGGCAGGTTCTCAAAAACCGCTGTAATATTAAAATTCTTTTTGTTTTCGTACCTGATGGTTTTGCCTATTGCAACTCTTGGGCTTCCAAAAAAATCTTCCGCCATCTTTCTCGAAATAGCGATGCTTACCGGCGTATTCAATGCCGTTTTTGCATTACCTTCTAATAAGGGGTAGCTGAACATCTTAAAAAAGTCGGCCCCGGTTGAGGTACCTTCCAGTTTCAATATTTTATCACCCACCTGGAAAGTATTTTTATCGTTGTAAGAAAAACCGGCGGCATATTGTATTTCCGGTATCATCCTTTTCATTTCATCTGCCAATACCCCCGGAACCGAATATTGCCCGTGCACTTTACCATCATAATATTGGCGTTCAATAACCGTATACAAACGGGAGCTGTTAGCATGGTACGAGTCGATACTCAATTCATTTTGCACCCACAATAAAATAAGTACGCTACAGGCCATACCCAGTGCCAGCCCCAAAATGTTAAGCGTCGAAAAAAACTTATTCCTCCATAAGTTTCGCCATGCAATTTTTAGATAGTTCTTTATCATCGGCCCCTCCTAAATCCTCTCCGCTAGTTAGCGGAAGGACTTTAAATTTATCTTCGAATAATAATTTTCTATTCACAATCTTTCAGCTATTTGCGGTCAACTGCCCAATCCTTCACTCGCTCCTCAGACTTTTTACCGGATTCGTCCCGGCGGCTTTTATAGCCTGGAAACTTATAGTAGCCAGCGCAACCATTATTGCAACTAAACCCGCTAATCCGAATATCCACCAGCTGATGGTTATGCGATAGGCAAAGTCCTGGAGCCAGTAATGCAGGATGATCCAAGCAATAGGTATTGCTATTAAAATTGCAAAAACTACCAGTTTGATAAAATCTTTTGACAGCAGCAGCACAATATTTGAAACAGAAGCTCCAAGCACTTTGCGGACCCCAATTTCTTTTGTGCGTTGCAGCGTAGCAAAAAGCGAGAGGCCCAATAAACCTAAACAGGCTATGAAAATGGCAAACCCTCCAAATATGCTGAAGGCCTTACCAAGTAACTCGTCGTTTTTGTACTGCGCATTAAATTGTTCATCCAAAAAAGAATAATCGAAAATGTTGCCGGGAAAAAAGGTATGATACTTAGCTTTAATGGCAGCCACTGTGGCGGCCACATTTTTTGTTTCTATCTTTATCGATATTTGGTTTTGAATATTTAACATGGGCCATAGCATAGTAGGTTCTATTGGATAGCGTAGCGACTTTTGATGAAAATCAGCTACAACGCCGATAATGTCCCAGCTTTTGTTATTGTTCAGCATAACATGGCCAAGCGCTGCCTGCGGCGACGAAAAACCAAGTGTTTTTACGGCATTCTGATTCAAAATAATATTATGAAGTTTACCGCCGTCGGGATTATAATCTGTCGCAGTAAAATCTCTCCCTACCAATAACTGCATACCATAGGTTTTAATATAATCCTGGCTTACGCCATCAAAACGCATGGTGAAATGTGTATTGGGATCGCCCTCTTTGGCCCTGATGCTAAAATTTCTCCCCATTTCGTCTCCGGGTACCCAAAAAGACGTTGCAGCATTTTTTACTCCCGGAATTTGATCTAATTCAGCCACAAATGAATTTGTTCGTGTTACAAAAGTGGTGTCGCGTTTTACAAATACCGGCCCGTTAACAACCATCATCTGGTCGATATTTACGCCCAACTTCTGACTGCTCATGTATTTTATCTGTTTGTAAACGACAAATGAACCCGTGATGAGCACTACAGTTATAGCAAACTGGCCAATAACCAACCCCTTACGTAACATAACCCCTTTTTTCGAATTGCTGAATTTTCCTTTTAATATCATAATAGGCTTAAAAGCCGACAACACAAAGGCAGGATAAAACCCGGAAATAAATATTCCGGCAAGGATAATCGCTATTAAACCGATGCTGATAAAATAACCGCCCAAACCTTTTTTAAATAGGTATGCAAAAGAGAGCTGGTGTTGTATAAGCCCGTTAAAAAAGCTTTGCGCGAGCATCACCATTACCAGCGCCAACGCCAAAGCCATGATGTTTATTAAAAAAGACTCCGTTAAAAACTGCCGTATCAACTGCCCACGGGTTGCACCGGTTACCTTTCGTACGCCAACCTCTTTTGCCCGTTCAACAGAACGTGCGGTGGCAAGGTTGATATAATTTATCCATGCAATGCCGATAATAAACAGGGCGATAATCAGTAAGCCCCAAACAACCGTACCACTGCCGGTATCACCAATTTCATATTCCGTATCCGAGTATAAATGAGCTTTTAATAAGGGTTGCAGGTAAAACTTCTCCACACTGCCTGATATTTTGTTACCCTGGAAATGCCGTTGACTAAATGCCGCAAGCTTCGCATCAAAAACTTTGTAATCGGTACCCGGTTTTAGTTGAATATAATGCCAGAAATCGGAATCCGTAAAATCATAGTCCGCTTGTTTGTAGCCATATGTATGTATCATTGTTTGATATGATTGCAGCATATCAAATTTCAAAACCGAATTTTCAGGAACGTCTTTAATTATCGCCGTAACCTTCGTTGGAAAGGTATCCCGGGTAACGGTAATCAATTTTCCGATATAAGGTTCAAAATTATTTCCATGTACATCAAAAATTTTGCGGGCAAGCGTTTCCGTCAGAACAACCGTATTCGCGTCTTTTAAAGCTGTTTTGATATCGCCGGCAAGCACCGGAAACGAAAACATGGATAAGAATGAATTATCGACGAAAATACTTTGCTCCTTAGGGATTTTTTTATCCTGATGAATTATAATTTGCTGACCACCAGGGATCATCCTTGTGTAATTCTGAACTTCCGGATAATCATCCTTCATAGCCTTGCTGACACCCGAATATGTAATTGTGCCATGCTGTATCAACTTGTTATTCTGATACCTGTCGTTTACGACCCGGTATATATCACCGACGTTTTTATTGAAATGATCGTAACTTAATTCAAAGTTTACGTACTGCAATATCAATAAACATGCGGCCATTCCCAGCGACAACCCCAGGATATTGATTAATGAAAAAACCTTGTTTTTCCATAGGTTCCGCCAGGCGGTTTTGAAATAGTTCTTTATCATTTTGGTTTATTGGTTCACTTGTTCATTAGTTCATTGGTAGTTGCTTACTTATCCCTCTCGACGAGTGAACTTTTAAATGGTTCTATTAAATATCTCTTTATTTTCAAAAACCTTTCAGCTTTCACCTCTCCTCACTTGCTTCTCAAACTTTCTTCGAAAGCCATAGCTCATTCTGAGCGAAGGCTTTTCACAGGGTTAGCCAGTGCCGCTTTTATTGCCTGAAAACTTATGGTTATAAAAGCAATTAATATTGCCGACGTCCCCGCAAGGGCGAAAACCCACCATTGTATATTAATTCGATAAGCATAGTCCTGCAGCCACTTGTTCATTGCAAACCAGGCTATCGGGCTGGCAATGATCAATGATATCATTACCAGTATCAAAAAGTCCTTGGAAAGCATGGAGGTAATATTTGCCACAGATGCGCCCAATACTTTTCGGATACCTATCTCCTTTAGTTTTACCTGGGCGGTGTAGGTGGCCAATCCAAATAGTCCCAAGCATGAAACAAGGATAGCAATTGCCGCGAAAGCACTAAAAAGAGCCCCCGACCGCTGATCGGTTTTGTACATGTAATCGTATTCTTCGTCTAAAAATTTGTATTCGAAAGGGAAGGCAGGGTTATACCGCTTCCAAATTTCCTGAGCCGCTTTAATGGCTTTTGGTGCCTCTGCGCCGCTTGTACGGATCGATATTCTCCAGTTGTTACCTGGATTATATGCGAAAATGGCCGGTTCAATTTTTTGCCTTAATGACGCCAGATGAAAATCCTTCACCACGCCGATTATCGTACCATTCACTTCGTGAAGCTTAAACCTTTTGCCCACCGGATTTGTGATGCCTGTTTCGCGCACCGCGGTTTCGTTTAAAATATAGTGGCTCGAATCAGTTTTAAAACCGGAAAAACTCTTCCCGGCAGCCAGCTTTACTTTGAAGAAATCCATGTAATACTTATCTATATACATCGGATGTATCAAAAACATCGAACCCTTGCCTTTACCGTCCCAATCCGTGTCTCCTGTATTGTTATCTATATTGATAATATTGCTGCTGGAACTCGTTACACCGTGGATACCCGGTTGGTTAAGTAATTGAGCGCGTATCGCTTCATAATTTTTTTGCATATCGCGCATACCGAACGTAAATACATACGACTTATCATAACCTAATTCCTTTTCCCTTATATACTTTAACTGCGCATTAATCACCAACGTGCCGATGATAAGCCCGATTGAGAACATGAACTGAGTAACGACGAGGATTTTCCTGAAAGCCACATTTCCAATACCGAGTGATATTTTACCTTTCAGTGCGCTGATAGGCTTAAATGATGATAACAATAGTGCAGGGTAAATGCTTGACACGATGAGCGTGGCCAAAATAGTGAATCCTATTACCTTCCAAACTTCTATATCGAGTAAATTAAACTGCATTTGTTTACCCGAGACGTCATTATATAAAGGCATAAGCAATTCTATGGCAACAAATGCCAGTACCAGGGCCAAGGAAAAAAACAAAGCGGTTTCGATAATAAACTGGGCAAACAACTGCTTTCTTTCTGCGCCGATAATTTTGCGTATACTTACTTCTTTGGATCGCAGCATTGCACGGGCTGTTGAAAGGTTCACATAATTAATACAGGCAATTAGTAGTATAAAAACGGCCACAATCAAGAATATCCTTACTGTTTGCATACCCGATGCAGTTCCGTCAGCGTTATATAAATGCAGTTTCAGCAAAGACTCCATCTGGTATTTAACCTTTGATGCATCCGGCCCCGGTTGATGCTTAATATGAATGTCTGTTAATTTATCCGCCACAGACTGCAGGGAA
>DASXMZ010000479.1:0-2289 GCA_036495385.1 Mucilaginibacter sp.
GTACTAAAACAACAAATAGCAAAAATGGAAGGAAAAAAATATGAAAATGCAGGATAGTGAATTTGATGAATTGTTTCGCTCAAAGCTGGATAATTTTGAAACAGAACCATCCGGGGACGTGTGGGAAAACATCGACGAAAAATTAAATTCAGGCCGGCGTAAAAAGATGTTGACACCCATTTTGAGCGTTGCAGCTACCATTTTAGTTCTAATAGTTGCAGGTATTTTGTTTATTCCGCAAAAAGGAAACGATGTGGACAAACATCTTCCGCAAATCAAAGTGGCTAAAGCTACCCCGGTATATGATGGCCATTCGGCGATAACAAAAGCTGCCATCGCTGTTAAACCGACAAAAGACGCAGGTAAGACCAATAAAAGCCCCATAAATACGTTTTCTGCCACCATGTCAACAAAGCACCATGCAGTTGAAAACGAGAGCAGGTTAAACGACACTACTCATATTAAGGACATTGAATATCGTGCTCTCGGGGTCGCCACTCCTGCCAATGAGCAAAACACCCCAAAAGCGGTTGTTCCCGACGAAAACATCCAGATAATAATAAAACAACCAATTAATGAAACGCCATCGCCTATAAATAAACCTGTAGTTATTGCAACTATACCACCTCCGGCAAATAAACAGGACACCGCGCCGGCTAATTCGAAACGTAAAATACGCACCCTTGGCGACATAATTAATGTGGTTGTGGCGAAAGTAGATAAACGCAAGGATAAGGTAATAGAGTTTTCCGATGAGGATGACGAATCAAACCTTACCGGTGTTAACCTGGGCATTATTAAATTTAAAAAAGATCAATAAAAACAAATATTTATGAAACGACTAATTTTTACTCTATCAATAGCTTTTACGGCAACCTTCTTATACGCCAATACATACCAGGACACGACGAAACGCCCTGTTGATAGTACTACAAAAAAAGACTTTGATTTTTCTTTAGATTATAGTTTACCAAATCATAATCATACATACCATCGTTCTTACTATCCGAAGTGGTCAATCGGGATAACTTTTTCCCGGTTCGACTTAGGGTATGCAACTTTGATAGATAACGGAAGCTTTACACTGTCCCCGCAAAATCAATTCTTGCGGTATAATCAGGCGAAAACATCCAATGTGGGGTTTGACCTGATTCAGGCCGGCGTGAGATTGAGCAATAATTTTAAGATATATCTGTCGGGCGGTATTGATTGGACCCATATCCGCCTTCGTGAAAACATTACCATATTGCCAAATCAACCTGTTTTAAAATACCGGCCTGACAGTATAGCCTATAGTAAAAACAGGTTTTCGTCAACATACCTGCGAATTCCTTTGTCATTTGACTTCCGGACAAGAGCAAATCCGGGTGGCCGCTGGTTTCATTTTGTGTTTGGACCCGAGGGAGGTTTCCTGCTTGACGGCCGCGTAAAACAGATAAGCCAGGAAAACGGGAAACAAAAAGTTGATGATACCTATCATTATGCTACATTCAGGTATGGTGCTTTTGGCCGTGTAGGCTATGGTATTTTTGGCCTTTTTGCCAAGTACTACTTTAATGATATGTTCGAGAATAGCCCCCAACAGGCCGGACTGAAAAACTTTTCCTTCGGTTTGATGGTGGGATTCTAGTTGTTGAAATGTTGCAAAGTTGAAATGTTGTAAGGTTCTTTTATAACGAAGAAGCTATACTATATAAAGGTTAACATTTCAACTTTCCAACATTTCAACCTTCCAACATTGTGATTATCTTTGCCTTTCATGGGTACACCTTTTTTAGAGGCAATTTCTGTTAGCAAAACATTTTCGGGAACGCAGCAACCGAGCGTACAAAAAACCGATCTGGTAATAACCCAGGGGAAGATAACGGCCATTATAGGTGAAAGCGGCAGTGGAAAAAGCACTTTGCTAAAGATGCTATATGGCTTGCTTACACCTGATAATGGAGAGGTACGCTTTAAGGGTGAGCGCGTTTGGGGGCCCGCAGAAAAACTTATACCCGGCCACGATTCCATGAAAATGGTTACCCAGCAAACGGACGATTTGAATTTATTTGCAAAAGTATGGGATAACGTGGCGTCGATGCTGCCTAACACAAATCTGAAAAGCAAAAAAGAGAAAACCGAAAAAATTTTAAAACAGCTTAAAATAGACGGTCTGGCTAATAAACGGATTGTTGAATTGAGTGGCGGAGAAAAACAACGTGTGGCTATCGGCAGGGCATTAATTACTGGTCCCGAAGTACTTTTATTAGACGAACCGTTCAACCAGGTGGATACCTCGTTCAGAGA
>DASXMZ010000480.1:0-6038 GCA_036495385.1 Mucilaginibacter sp.
CACTTAAGATTGAAGACATGTCCACCGAAGAAAAAATCAAAATCTCGCCATCGTCCGGTCTTTACAAATCATTGCTGAAGGAGCTCAACAGCCCGAAGGAGCAACAGAACATGGTCCATGAAGAAAATGAGGACCCGGAGATGGCCCTTGCTGAAGAGGAAACTACTACTTATTCAAGAAAACGATAAATAACTAAGAATGAGACATCAACTATATGATGAACAGCGTCTTCCTTTTGAAGACCTGGAAAAAGTAGGACTTGCCAAAGATGGCAAACTGAATTTGGACAACGACGACTTACAGGCGCTGCTGTCCGGCCGCCGTACAAGCATGCTTCGCCTCGAAAACCTGTTTTCCGACGGTCTGCAAATCCCTCACCTGGACGCCAAGCTTTCGCTTAAACCGAATACCAATGGCAGCCTGGACCTATTGGTGCACCCCATATACCGGGTAGCGGAGGCGCCCAATTTTCTGACGGCTGACGAAACCCTGGCGCCGGAAAAAGGGGAGGTACCCAACGTTGACAGAACTTACTTTGACGATAAAGGCGATCTGCGGGACGTTTTAGTGGAATTTGACAAAGAAACAAATGAATTTATCGTAATCGGCCAGGAACGGATTTTAGTGCCGGACCGTGTTAACGGCGAGTATCTGACCTTTGAACAAAAAGAGCGCTACCGAAGAGGAAAAAAGGTCGAGTTGCCCGATGGCACGACAATCCAATATTCAGCTACGGATAAAAATGGCGTTCGCTCGAATAAACTCGCACTCATCGCATCTATTCTGATAGACGGCGGATTATCTTTTGCGTTGTATCATGGCTTGAACCACCTATTCGGCGAAAAGAAGCATAGCGAGGATGCCGATGTTTACCCTAAAGGCTATTATGCCGACCTCGAACAATTGGAGGAGCAGGAACGCCAGAGGGAGAATTTTATCCAGCCGGAAAACCAGTACAGCCGAAGCTATACCCGAACAGGATCCCGCTGATGCACCCCTATTTAACAAAGCTTGGCATCAGGCCGAAAGTGCAAGCGTTTTTTTTACCTCACTATTCAAGCGACGCAAGCGGTAATTTGATTTTTTCTTACGGCGCAGCTGTTGAAACCTATGGCATGGCCTTCCACTACGTCCCCAATACCGAAAATTTTTGGCTTGCCGGCACCGGCAATTTACACCTTGCACGGCAGGTTTTTGTTACAGCTTCAGCCATGGAGGCCATCGCCTGGTTTCACATTCATTACGCTGCTTTAAGCCAAACGGATGGACTCTTATTTTTATCAACCGGGGCTACACTTTGTCCGGAGCACTTTCGAAAACTCCACGCAAATAAAAAAGGCAAAAAGTTTTGTTTGTTATTTGGCAACGACCTTTTGGGAAAAATTTATGATTTAAAGGCCGCCGCCCTTCTTTGTAATCAGCCAGTCGCCGTTTCAATTGCCGGTGAAACGGTAAAAGTTGATTTCCGGTCAAAAACGTATTCGTTTGCGTTTGATAATTTCAGCCTGAATGCCTTCGAAAAACAATCCGGTTATCGTTTTAATGTCCGTACGTCGAAACCAATACATGACAACAGCTGGCTCGATTTGCTAAAGGCCGGCGCATTTAAACATTTATAAAATTATGGAAGTTCAAGAACACCGGGAACCGCAGGTCATCTTAATCAGGCCGGCGACCATCTTTGCATTTATAAAAATATCCGGCCTGCTGCTTGCGGCAGCGGGCTTCCTTTTCTTAGCCTGGCGTTACCTGCCCGGTTTGATCTGGATCAGCGTTGGTATCCTGCTTTTCGCGGCGTACCGTTTTACATTTATTCGCAGGATTGAATACCGGATAACACCTGAATACTTACAGGTTAGCACCGGAATTTTTTTTAAACAGGTAGCAATTGTAGAATTATTCAGGGTGAAAGATTACATGCTCACACAACCCTTTATGCTGCAGTTTTTTAAATTAATGGATTTACACCTGAAAACAACAGACCCGGAAAACCCTGACATCTGGCTGCGGGGAATTCCGTTATCCCACCTGGTGGAAACCTTGCGGGAACGGATATTAGAGACGCGGAGACACAATCATATCTATGAAATTAATTAAAAAAGGTGCCGGAAATGGTTTTAAAATAACTAAATATTTTAGTATTTTTAATTGTTGAATTTATGAAAACAGCAATATATTTTATCGTTACCTGCATTATTTCGACTGGCGCGCTCATGGCCGCACTGAATATGAAAAACCCTTTTCCGGTTTTTTTTGTAGCTTTCGGAATTTGGAGTTTATTCTTTTGGCGTTGGAACCGCCGGATGAAAAAGCAGGATGAGCGGCGTTCTATGGAACGCAAGTTCAAGGAGTTTATGCGGCAACGCCGTTATAAAGAGCGTTTTTGAAATCGGTGTTTTTCCTGCAGCAACGCAAAAAAAACCTAATAATTCGGCAGTCTGCATGATCATTTAAAACATTTTTTTGCTATTTTTATCAGATAAGCAGGCGTTCTTGCCTGCATTGTGATAAGGTTTAGGTTAAAGTCTCCAAACAGCGAGTGTAAGGAGACTTTTATTTAAAAAACACTGGCCTGTTACACATATTACGATCTTTGGTTTTTTTCCCTTCAATCGATTTATCCCGATCATCCCGGTTTCATGTATTGTTTTGATTCAATCAACTTCAATTCCTTCTCATAAAATCAAAAAAACAATTTTTTTTGTCCTCTCGTCCGGCGTTACAGCGGCACCTTCCCTCAATCAAATAGCATTTCAGTTGACCTGTCACATAATATGTTTTCAGCTGCGTCCACTCCGAATTGAAACCGATTCTCCGAAATGTTAAACCTTCCAAAAAATTCGATATTTCATCTAGGTCATAAAAAGTATATTATTAGAAAAGATTCCTAAAACGAATATAAGCCATAACCCGGCTCAATGGTCCGAGGGCACAGGTCCGCTTAATCGATAATTGCTAATTTGTAAGTCGTATTTCTGCCGCCGCCGGGCTCTTTTTCCAGTACGCCTTTATCTATGAGGTCCTGTATATCTCTCAATGCAGTATCCGGTGAACTTTTGGTCATTTTTGCCCATTTGGTGCTTGTTAATTTTCCAAAAAAATCATCCAGGATGGTGCCGATCATATATTGCTGTCTTCCGTTTAGCGGCATCTCGCGGTACTTTTCCCAAAACTTACGGCGATTTGTCACAGCCGATAAAGTTTCCTCGGTATAACTCATAGCGCTAAACAGACAATCTAAAAACCAACTCAACCAGGACGTTATATCAAGTGTCCCTTTTTGCGCACTTTCCAGGATATCATAGTAGGTTGATTTTTCTTTCAATATTTGAGCGGACATACTGTAAAATCGTTGCGGCGTACCATCGGCCCGTGCAAGCAACATATCTGTTAACGCTCTGGTGATACGGCCATTGCCATCGTCAAAAGGATGTATGGTAACAAACCATAAATGTGCTATTGCTGCCTTTAATATCGTATCAGTAGTTGGCGTTGCGTTGAACCAATTCAGGAAAGTTGTCATCTCACCGGATAGACGTTCCGCTTCGGGTGCTTCAAAATGTATTTTTTCCCTACCCATAGCGCCGGACACAACCTGCATCGGGCCGGCTTCGGGTGTACGCCAGGCGGCTACAGTTATTTTATGCATACCACTTCTTCCTGTTGGAAATAACGCAGCGTGCCAGTCAAACAGCCGGTCTGCTGTTAACTCGTTGGTGTATCGTTGTGTTGCATCCAGCATCATTTCAACTACACCTTCCACATTTCGATCTGCCGGTATCGCTCCCGCCAGGTCTATCCCCAGCCTGCGGGCGATGGATGACCGTACCTGGTCGGTATTTAATTTTTCACCCTCTATTTCGCTGGATTTGGTTACGTCCAGCGTTAGGGTATCCAATAGGGTATTTTCCTGTATTTTAAATCCAACAACACTCATTAAACCTAATACACGTCCCTGCCGATGCCGGACTTCGCCCAACTTGGCTACTAATGCTTCCGTATCCCAGGTGAAATTTGGCCAGTCTTTTAATTGATGCATATACATATTCTCCGCAATTGTGCGGTAAATATAACAATTATTCTCCGCAAAGCAAATTATTATCCGCAATTGTGCGGATAATAATTATTCTATTCTCCGCAAAACCTTATATTGAGCATGTCAAAAAGTCTAAATAAATTCCAGCTTAATGCCATAAAGATTGTTATGGCGTTATTTTTTCAATATCCCGGCGGAATTATTTAGCGCCTTTCATAGCATTTCTGTTTCGACAATGCTGATTCTCACTAAACTTTGCTTTTACAATTTCCTTGCCCCATATCTTACGCCCGGCACGTTTTGGGTTGTTTTTGAAATATTGGTTTCGTGTATTAAAGCGGAGATTTATCGCTTCTTTACATTCATCGACTGAAGTATAATCACTGTTATGAATAACAGCTTTTGCGAGACCGGCGAACCAACGGACTGATCACACCGCCTTGCGGAGTGCCACGGCCTTCTTTGAGAATCAGTGTACCATCTGAATGTTGGGCCGGACTTGCCAGCCACCTACGGCCCCTGCCTGAAATAAGGTTCGCGTTTCCACCCTGGCTTCAACGCTCACCCCATTTCAGGCCGCACTGCAAGCGCCTGCCGCCATTCCGTCTCCCGGTTTCCCGTACGCAGCGCTTCCTGGTGAACCCGGAGCCTGCTCGCCAGTCCCTTGCCTTCCACCTAAAATCCTGCATACTAAGCGATGTTAATGCTTTGTAATCGTACGCCGTTCTGTTCAGGAATAGCGCGGCCTATATTGTTTTGGTCGATCCTCTTAATATTAATTCAGGCTGTACGATGACATTGGTTAACTCAGTTAACGGCACCCTATTTTCCAGTTTATCTAAAAGTGTTTTAAACAATTGCCTGGCCATTTCATCCAATGGCTGCGAAATAGCGCTTATTGTGGGATGGTAAATATTAAACACGTCGTGATCGTCAAAAGCAATTACCGAGATGTCATTTGGGATGCTCAAGCCCAATTCATTTATAGCTTTTATACCGCTTAAGGCCAGATAGTTGGTTGCAAATATAATCGCGTCAAGTTCGGAATGTTCTTTAATGAATTGAATCGATTGTTGTATAGTTGTTTCGGTGTCATTTTCAAAAGGTACCTTGAAAATTAATGTTTTGAGGTTATTTTTGTTGATAGCGGCCAAGTAACCCGATTGTCTTTCAATCATTTGCGTTTGATCAGATGCAAGGGTAACAAGCGCGATTTTTTTTGCATTGGTTTTAACTAAAATTTCAACAGCATCATAGGTGCCCTTATAGTTATCAAGGCCGACATAATCTGTTGCCACATTCGGGAAATACCTGTCAAATAGTACCACCGGTATACCTTCAACGATCAAGGCCTTGATTTCTGATTCAATGCCTGGAGGGGGTGTAATAATATACCCATCAACATACCGGGCCCTTAATAAACTAATTAATTGTTTTGTTTTTTCGGCGTCATTTTCTGTACTGCAATAAATGATCTTATATCCGTTTTTGTATGCAAGTGCTTCCAAATGAAAGGCAACATGGGAAAAGAAGTAATCCGAAATCTTCTCAACCATCAGGCATATCATTTTAGTTTTTCCGGTGCTTAAACTTTTTGCCAGCTGACTTGGTTTATATCCTTTTTCTTCAACGAACTTTAGCACCTTCTCGGTTAACTCGTCACTTATCCTTTTTTCTTTCGCCTTTCCGTTTAAAATAAATGAAACGGTAGATTTGGCAACATGTAGTTCGTTTGCTATATCGTTTATTGATAATTTTTTGGCCATTGAAAGATTGCTGGGTATTAATTAAAAAAACTTCTTATTTAATTTCAGTTATTAAAAAAGCAAAAAAGTAGGTACTGCTCCTTAAATTACAATTTCATGCGTGTTTTGAATTTTAGGTATGTTAAACATTGTCATTTTCAATCGATTTAATAACCGGAAATGAAACGCTTTTCAATAAAGGTTTTTTGGTGCTCAAATAACGGACAATTAATTAACCCGAACCTACAAAAAAAGCA
>DASXMZ010000481.1:0-2599 GCA_036495385.1 Mucilaginibacter sp.
GTTTGTTCAGTGCTACTATTATTTGAAAAATATCCTACCCCCAGCAATATCATAATAACAATGGCGTAAAGCCACATGATGTTGAATTTAGGTGGCTTTGAAGCAGGTTTTTTGCCAGGTATTTTTCTTAGAGGTTTTGGACTATCTTGTTTAGTATCTTTCATTTTCTATTCTATCAGACTCAAACTTACAATCTTATTTATTTAAATTTTTAGGGGGCAATTTAAAGAAGTATCATTTCAATTTTAGTGACATTGAGATTTAGGCACTTTTGTAGAATTTAATTTCGGCATCTCCCCATAAGTCTTCTACGCCGTAAAATTCACGTTTATCAGTTCTGAAAATGTGTACCACCACATCTATGTAGTCCAGCAATATCCATTCTCCATACTGAAGGCCTTCCTTGCGCCAGGGTTCCTGTTGTGTCGCTTTATAGATTTCTTCTTCTACGCTGTTGGCTATGGCTTTTACCTGGGTAGATGAGTCGGCATGGCAAATCACAAAATAATCAGATACCGAACTAAAAATATTACGAAGGTCTAACCTCACTATATCGTTTCCCTTTTTTTCCTGTATGCCGTAAATGGCCAGCTCAGAAATATAAGCGGATTCTTTTAACGCTTTGTTTTTTACCATCAAAAAGAATTAGTTTTGAACGCTCTTGGCTTATACAATATTATACTTTGCAAAATAACATATTTTCGGGATTATTTGTTGGACAAAATTTAATCACTATTCAACATATTGATTCAACCAACAATTACCTAAAAGAGTTATTGTCAAATTCCAAGCCAGTATATGAAGGAACGGTCATTATGGCAGAAAGCCAGTATGCAGGCCGGGGGCAACAACAAAACCGGTGGCATAGTGAGCCAGGGAAAAATTTGACTTTCAGCCTGCTTTTGAAGCCTTCATTTTTGCCTGTAAAACAACAGTTTGACCTTACGAGGGCTGTAACTTTAGGTATAATTGAAGCCCTAAGACCTTTTTTAGGGCAAAAATTAAAGATCAAATGGCCTAATGATATTTATTATGCCGATGGCAAATTGGGCGGTATGCTGATAGAAAACATGCTGCAGGGGAGCCGGATAAAAAATTCCATAATTGGCATAGGATTAAACATAAATCAGGAGGTTTTTCCACCGGAAGCTGCTAATGCAATGTCAGTAAAGCAAATCTTACATAGGGATTATGATTTGAAATTTTTATTATCAGAGATTTGTAAAAATATTGAAACCCGGTATTTGCAGCTTAGGGCAGGGTATTTTGAAACCATAAGGAATGCATATTTGGAGCGGCTGTATTGGTTGGACGAGGATAAAACATTTGAAGCTAATGGCCTTATTTTTAAGGCCCGGGTTAAAAATGTGAAAGACGACGGCCTTTTGGTATTAGCCACCGATGAGGGCGACAAAGAATATAATTTAAAGGAGATAATATTTTTGAATAAAGGTGGTTAATTCATTGCTCGTAAAGGGTAATGATCTAATTAACCAATAAACAATTGAGGACATGAAAAGAATACTGATTTTAGTAACCGTTTTGATGATAAGCGCCGGCGCCTTTGCGCAGATAGAAAAACCGGTAAAGTGGTCATACGCAGCAAAAAAGATAAGTGATAATGAAGCCGTTTTATTTTTCCGTGCTACCATACAGGAAGGCTGGCATATATATTCGCAAAATGTAAAGGACGGCGGCCCTATAAAAACTTCGTTCACCTTTACACCCTCAACCGAATATGCGTTGGTGGGCAAAACTGCTGAGCCCGCGCCGGTTACCAAATATGAGGATGCGTTTAAAATGAACGTTAGCTATTTTGAAAATACGGTTACCTTTCAGCAAAAGGTAAAACTGAAATCGGGTAAAATAACTTCGATCAAAGGTCAGCTGGAATATATGACCTGTAACAATAAAAAATGCCTTCCGCCGGAAGATGTTGATTTTGAAATACCTCTTGGAAAATAAGCGTCGAAATGTTGCTCCCCAATCCCGTGACTATATGAAGACAGCATTTTATGCATTTATTGCCACAATTATTCTATCCATCGCTTGCCTGAGCCCGGCGCAAGCTTTTCAGAAACAAGCTGATACCGTTTCAAGCAGCGATGTTCAGTTTACGGATATTCCGGCAAATGCTCCGCCTGTTAAAAAGAAGGCAGATACCACTCCGGCAAAGAATAAAACAGGTAAGCCATTGTCAGCAAACGCAAAGTCAACTGGCTTGTGGCAGATATTCCTGATAGGACTTGGTTGGGGTTTTACAGCTTTTCTGATGCCGTGCATCTACCCCTTGCTACCGTTAACAGTAAGTTTCTTTCTTAAGCTTGGGGGCAGTCGGGCTAAAGCTGTAGGCTTTGCTTTGTTCTATATGCTTTCTATTATAGTGATCTATGTATCGCTCGGCATGGTATTAAGCATTCTTTTCGGACCAGATACTTTAAATAATATAGCAACAAACGGAGTTTTTAATATCATCATATTCCTACTGCTGATCGTATTCGGTATATCTTTTCTTGGTGCCTTTGAGATAACATTACCAAGCTCTTTAGTGAATAAAGTGGATACTTTGTCAGACAAAGGCGGTATCATCGGCATATTT
>DASXMZ010000482.1:0-4667 GCA_036495385.1 Mucilaginibacter sp.
AATCAACCACAAAATTTAAATACACAAACAAATAAAACACAATCAACAATCCTAGTGCTATCCACAGTGATAAGAATATTTCGCGGTCAAACCAATTCCAATGATACGCCAGGTCAACGTTTGAAAGAAATTTGAGAGCGAATCCGAGCTCAAGAAAACCCAATACTACTTTTATGCTATTTAGCCAACCGCCAGATTTGGGCAGACTTTTTAACGCCGATGGAAACAGAGCAAATATTGTAAACGGCAGGGCCAGGGCAAATGAAAACCCAAACATGCCAATTGCGGGCCCCATGCGGTCGCCCTTGGTTGCCGCTGCAGCCAACAAGCTGCCTACCAATGGCCCGGTGCACGAAAATGACACAACCACCAGGGTTGCGGCCATAAAAAATATCCCGACGGTACCGCCTTTGTCAGCGTTTTTATCAAGCTTATTAGCAAGCGAACTTGGCAAATTAATCTCAAATGCACCTAAAAATGAAATTCCAAACACTACCAGCAGCAGGAAAAAGAATATGTTAAAAATACCATTTGTCGCCAAAGCATTTAAGGCATCAGGACCAAAAATCAGAGTTATAATTATCCCTAAGGATACATAAATAACAATAATTGACAATCCATATAAAAGTGAATGCCAGATACCCTTTGCTCGTGACCCTGATTTTTTGGTGAAGAAACTTACTGTCAAAGGCAGTAGGGGATAAATGCAAGGCATCGTGATGGCCAACAACCCACCTAAAAAACCGGCGATAAAAATACCCCAGGGAGTGGTGGGCGCTTCTGATCCCGACAAAGCCGCTGCTTTTGCCGTTACAGCCTTTGCATGTGCCAGCGCCTGTTTGGTTGCGTTAAGCGTGGTTTGCATCTGCTTCCTCATGGCTATACTATCAGCAGCTGTAGGAATACTTGTAAATTCAACACCACTTGTAGAAACGGTATCCGCAGCTTTCTTTTGAAAGCCCTTGGCAGGATTTACACCGGCAAGGCCAAATGCAACTATCGTTATTAAAAGAACTATATGTTTTAACGACGTGCGTTTACTGAGTGATCTCATTTTTATGATACAGATTATTTACTCAGTGGAACAGAAAAATCCACATCTTCAGGCGGAAGGCATTTTTTGTTGTTGCAGGTCATATATTCCAGCTGCCCTTTAACAACCAATGCATCTGGCGAATTTAGTTTTATCTTCTGCTGAAAAATAACTGACTTTTCAAAATAGCTAACATTCATGCTAAATGATTTTTCATATTTTGTTACAGGTGTCGGCTCGCTTGTTTTACCAACCAAACTGTAGGCATTCGACGGGGTAAAAGTAAATGAAGTTTTTATAGGACCGCCATCTTTTACATTTTGTGAGTAAATATGCCATCCATCCTGAATGGTTGCTTTTAAAAATATAATAGCCTCTGTACTACTGATCTTTTTAGCCCCGTACGACCACTTTATCGGAGCTTCTATTTGGGCATAAGCGCCAATACTTATCATTAGCACGGCTACCAGGAACAAACATTTTTTCATAATATTATTTTAAAAATTCAATTTCTTTCAGGCTAAACTCTAATTCCTCGTTATTATTATCCACAACCAGCAATCCGCTATCTCTCACATCTCTGATAAAGCCGTTAAATATTCCATTAGCGGCTTTAAAACTTTTGTTTTCGTTCAACCAATATAGTCGTTTCAAATATGCATTCCTTACAAATGAAATTTTGCCCGCCTTTAGGTTTAAATAGTAAGCTTCGATATTGCGGCAAATGTCGGCTAATAAAACTTTTAAATCATAATCCTGATGTAAGATTTGTTTTACAGATGTTGCGTTTGACAAATGTGGAGGAAAATTCTCCTGGTTAATATTAAGACCTATTCCGATAACCGAATTTTTTATCTGGCCACCCTGCAATACGTTTTCAATCAGCATGCCCCCGAGTTTATTATCGTCATAATATAGATCGTTGGGCCATTTTATCTTTAGCCCACTACCTAATAACGGCTCAAGGGCGTCAAAAACACCAAGGCTTACCGCCCTTGTTAGGTCGAATTGATTTGCCACAGGTAAAAAATGAGGGGTCAGCAGCAGGCTAAAGGTTAAGTTTTTTCCGGGCTCAACGTGCCAGCTGCTCTGTTGCTGCCCCCTGCCTGCATACTGGTTTTCTGCCATAATGACTGTTCCCTCCATCAATGGCTTAGAATTTGACAGTAATTCTTTGAGGAAATTATTGGTAGAATCAACTTCTTTTAGTTCAACAAAATTTTGTCCAATAAATAACCCCGAAAATATGTTATTTTGCAAAGTATAAACGTATATAATAAATTAACGATCAAAATCGTTCAAAACTAATTCTTTTTGATGGTAAAAAACAAAGCGCTAAGTGAATCCGCTTACATTTCTGAGCTTGCCATACATGGCATACAGGAAAAAAAGGGAAATGATATTATCAGGTTAGACCTTCGTAATATATTTAGTTCGGTTGCTGATTATTTCGTAATCTGCCATGCTGAATCAGCCAACCAGGTAAAAGCCATAGCAAATAGCATAGAAGAAGAAATTTTTAAGGCCACACAACAGGAGCCCTGGCGAAAAGAGGGGATGGAGTTTGGCGAATGGATACTGCTGGATTATATAGATGTAGTTGTGCACGTTTTCAGAACAGATAAACGTGAGTTTTACGGAATGGAAGATCTGTGGGGCGATGCCGAAATTAAAATGTTTAAAAGTGCATAAGCCCGTAACGGATGTGTTTCCGCCTGCGTCATCGGCAGGTAAATGCGAATATTAAATAAAGATTGTAAGTTTGAGCTTGAAAGAAATGAAAGATAATAAATTGGAAAAACCAAAACCCATCCGGAAAATACCGAACAAAAAAATAGCCCCGAAACCTCCAAAACCGAATATAATGTGGTTTTATGCCATCATTTTGGTGGTACTTTTAGGGGTAGCTACGCTTTTAAATAGTAATACTTTAAGTCCTATTACTTTTCAGCGATTTGAAACAGAAATGTTAAAGCAGCATGATGTTGAAAAGGTAGTTGCCTACCGTAACGGCGATCTGATATTCGCTGATGTTTATATCAAAAAGTCGAGCTTAGATAAGCCACAATATGCTGATGCCAAAAAAGAGCAGCGAGCATTTCCAAATATGGCTTCGGGCGATGCACCACAGTATGTTTTTACAGATGCCACCTTTGAAAGCCTAAAGCAGTCCATAAACAACGCTGAAAAAGACTTTCCTGACTCGGAAAAGATCCCTATTTCTTATGAGCAGGGTCACGAAAGTCTTTTATCAAACTGGTTTGTGCAATGCATCATAATGGCGGTATTGCTTGTTGCGGTATGGTTGTTTATAATGCGCCGTATGTCGGGCGGTACTGGCGGCGGTCCTGGTGGCCAGATATTTAATATCGGCAAATCAAAGGCTACCTTATTTGACAAGGAAGCGCAGGTGTCAGTAACCTTCAACGATGTGGCCGGTTTAGAGGAAGCCAAGCAGGAGGTTATGGAAATTGTGGATTTTCTTAAAAATCCAAAAAAGTATACAAATCTCGGTGGTAAAATACCAAAAGGTGCACTATTGATAGGCGCTCCAGGAACAGGAAAAACCTTGTTGGCAAAAGCTGTTGCCGGCGAAGCGCAGGTACCATTTTTCTCTTTATCAGGATCGGATTTCGTGGAAATGTTTGTGGGCGTGGGCGCATCGCGTGTTCGCGATCTGTTCCGCCAGGCAAAAGATAAAGCACCTTGTATCATATTTATTGACGAGATTGATGCTATCGGGCGTGCCCGTGGCAAAAACAATATTGTCGGTGGTAACGATGAACGTGAAAATACACTGAACCAATTGTTGGTTGAGATGGATGGCTTTGGCACTGATTCGGGTATCATCATCCTTGCAGCAACTAACCGCCCGGATGTACTGGACTCTGCTTTATTGCGCCCAGGTCGCTTTGACAGGCAGGTATCTATCGATAAACCCGATTTGATTGGAAGGGAGCAAATTTTTAAGGTGCACTTAAAACCTGTTAAACTGGCTGACGGTGTCGACGCCAAAAAACTTTCTGCACAAACACCGGGCTTTGCTGGTGCCGAAATTGCTAATGTTTGTAACGAAGCAGCCTTAATAGCCGCCCGTAAAAACAAAGAAGCGGTTGATATGCAAGATTTTCAGGATGCCATTGACCGGGTAATTGGTGGTTTGGAGAAAAAGAACAAGATCATTTCGCCAGAGGAAAAACGTATAGTGGCTTATCATGAAGCAGGGCACGCAATAGCGGGCTGGTTTCTTGAACATGCCGACCCCCTGGTAAAGGTTTCAATTGTACCACGTGGCGTTGCAGCTTTAGGTTATGCACAATATCTGCCGAAAGAACAATTTCTTTATACTACCGAACAATTGATTGACGGTATGTGTATGACTCTCGGCGGGCGAGTTGCTGAAGATATTACTTTCGGGAAAATATCAACCGGCGCTCAAAACGACCTTGAAAGAATAACCAAGCTTGCTTACGCTATGGTGACCATTTATGGTATGAATGATAAAGTTGGCAATGTATCCTTTAATGATACACAAGGCGAATACCAGTTTAATAAGCCCTATTCTGAAAAAACATCCGAACTGATTGATATGGAAGTTCGTAACCAAATCAGCGAAGTTTATGCGATGACCAAG
>DASXMZ010000483.1:0-2770 GCA_036495385.1 Mucilaginibacter sp.
ATATGCTGTTATTGGGTAATCGGACGGACGGAAATAACACTGTCTACAACATAGTTGCTTACACCCCTCCAGGGTAATGTATGCAGATATTCCTTATAGTGAAGTTCCAGATATGCGCCTGCGTTTTTATTCAGTTCGTCAGCAACTTTCTGGTTGGTTACCGAAAACATAAACTCATTTGATTGCATACCGCCCTGTGCCTGGGCTTTAAGACCGGTCTGGATCAAACGGCCTTCAAAAGTTTTAAACATGTAACCCTTATGAACAAAATAATTCATTGTACCCGCTTTCACCCCGTCGCCAAAAACAAAATAATAGCGGTAATAACCAATACCTACCAGCAAAAGCACAACTATGACTACAATATAGGTTATTACGCGTTTCATAACTTTAGGTTTATTTACTTGTACTCAAAAATAGTAAATTTAAATTCTAAAGTTTATGCGAAAAGATATTAATTCTGAAGTTTAAAAGGTGGTTTCACAAAAATGTTACCGTTTATTTAATGGGTTTAAAAATGCGGTTCCATCTAATCTTGCTGAAAAAGTTTTCCGTCGAGTCGATACTCATCCAGGTAATCATTGCTTTACCAACCACATGGTCTTCAGGCACATAACCCCAAAACCGGCAATCAAGTGAATTATGACGATTGTCGCCCATCATCCAGTAATAGTTCATCTTAAATTTATAGCTCGTAGCTTTTTTATCGTTTATCAGTATATCGTTATTTTTTATTTCAACCTTATTATTTTCGTATAATTCAATTGCTCTTCGGTATAATATTATGGTACTGTCATTCAAGGGCACAGTCCACCCACGCTTTGGCAATATGAGCGGACCAAAATTATCCTGGTTCCATTTAAATTTTTCATTATGAGGGAAAACTAAAGAGTCATATAACCCAGCGGGCTGAATAACCGGGGTAACGCTTTTTATGTTCGAAAAACTTTTAAAAGTGGCCAGGTATTCCCTGGGGATTATCATTTCGAAGGTATTGGCATCCTTTTGCTGCAATACCTCTATTTTCATATCCTGGAATATCTGCGGGTTGATATCTGTTCCGTTGGTGATCACATCGTATGATGTTTGAGACTTCTCGGCATTTGGCGCCGCTTTACCGTTAACATACACCTGGGAATTAACAATGGTGAGCACATCGCCCGGCGTTGCCTGGCAACGTTTTATTAAATTCGTCCTTGCATCTATCGGTCTGTCGTATGATGGGTCGGCTTCTTCCGGCTTGTTAAAAACAACGATATCTCCCTTTTTTATCTCGGTTAATCCCGGTAAACGGAAGTACGGCAGTTTGATACCATCCCAATAGGTTTTAATATTATACTTCGTAACCGTCGACTCCAAAAACGGAATAGAAAGGGGCGTAAATGGCATCCTCGGGCCATAGCTGATCTTGCTTACAAACAAATAATCGCCGGTAAGCAAAGTACCTTCCATTGAACCGGACGGGATGGCATATGCCGAAAATAACAAACCGCGAATAATAGTAGCCGCAACAACTGCAAACACAATCGCATCAACCCACTCGCGTACTTTTGATTTTTTTTGCTTGCCGGTATCGGTTTTCTTCCTGAAGTTGAGTTTCCATTTCATAGCGCAGACTTTTGGTGTCGTTTTGACTATGAAAGGAAGGAATTGTTACAATTTATTGTTGAGTTTTATTATGATTTGCTGGGGGCGTAGAAGTAATTTCTCCAAACTCATTCACATAGGCCATCATATCATCCATGTTACCTCCTGTCGAATTTTTCTGGCGCTCAAGTTTGCGCTGCTCCTTGTCTTCCTTCTTTTTCTGTTTATTTTTTTCGAGTTGCTTCTTCATGAAGGTTGCCTGTGATTTTGCCATAGATGTTTTTGATTAAGATGATCAATAATAAAACTTGCCGCGCCATTTCATTCAATTCCCCCGGCAGGACGCCAGGAATTTACCGTCAGGTATGAATTTTTTGTAAAGTTAAGAAAAATTTAACCAACTATTTTATTAAAACCGACTACCGTGATTACAGGACATTAAGCTCATCCTTCGGTGTAATATTCATTTGTCATCGAAAAATAATTTAAAAAATTCAGATCAAATCTTTCTTCAACTCATTCGTCCTTCCATTATCATTACTATGTCACAAACTTGTTATAATATTGTAATATCAGTAAACTGGGTTGACTAATATAGTCAACTCAGTTTACATTTGTACTGTTATTTTATTGACACTATGAAAGTTGTTCAGCTCGGTTACGGTACACCATATATATCATTAAAGAGGGCCATCAATTTCGGCCATTTTAATGAGGGATTCCGTTTGCCTTTTGAGTTTGGTAAAGATTTAAGGCAAAAGATCAGCAACACTTTCGGTGATCAATTAACACTTAAATCCACCTTTACTTACCTGTTCAATGCTGCTGTTGAGGGATTAAAACAAAATTTATTGGGGCCCAATATCAATATGGAGTTTTTCATGCTGACTGCGCGGGTTTATTTCATTGCTTCGATCAGGTTGGCTATGGGTGGTACGTCCATCATTTTACAAAAATTCATTTTATAATGAAAACGATTTCGATTTCAAAATTCTATAAAAGTACTTTAGTTGTTCTGATTTTGCTGATGTCTGCTCTTTTATCATTTGCACAAAATACCGTAGTAAATGGTGTTGTAACTGATGCGAAATCTAAGGAGACACTTCCATATGTAACCGTGACCTTTGTTGGCACAACTCAAGGTACTAATTCCGACAACCAGGGTAAATTCCACCTTGTAGGA
>DASXMZ010000484.1:0-8553 GCA_036495385.1 Mucilaginibacter sp.
AATATTTAATCAGCCTTTAGGCGATACATCGTGTTTGAACAACGCTATAATGGTAAATATTTTAGGCGAAGCCGAATATGAAGGCCCGGCAATTTACCAGGGTATTGAAAAAGTATTAAAATTACCTGGCGTATACGTACATTTATACGGCAAGGCTTTAACAAAACCTTTCCGTAAAATGGGTCATGTTACTATAGTTGACGGCGACAGAGAAAAAGCCATTGAAAAAGCCAGATTTGTGCAACAGACGTTGAAAGTAATAAGTTAGCCTTTCGGAGAAAATGAAAAAGATATTTTTAACCTTTTTGATCTTATTTCATTTTATAACTGCCTATTGTCAACATCCCATTAAACAGAACTTGGGAAATGTTGCTTCAATAATGCTACCAGACACGCCAAAGAACGAACACACAAAAAAAGGATTGATTTATATCACTAACAGTAACGGAATGATTTACATTTCCTCTGTTTCAAAGATTGGATATAACCTTAAAGATTTTTTATTTACCAAGCATGTACAAGATAGCGTTTACGCTGGAGTTATTAAGGGGTCACTAAAGATGGGGGGCGCTCTGCTTTATAAAAAAAATATTAATACTAATGGTTTACATGGAATAGAGTTCGGTTATGTTAAACATTATAATTCCATTATTTCCTATAGATATCATCAATCTTTTTATTTTAACAATATTTTGATAACAAATGGCGTATGGATACATGATTCGTTACAAACCAATCATTTGAAAATTAAGGCTTTTTTTAGTACGTTTAAATTGACTGTTCACAAAGATGATTTAAGGCAGCGTAATTTTGCCGATGTGGCTTTTAAGTCTGGGTATTTCGTAGGATTCAGCATAATAGTATGTTTAATTTTTGTGATAGGCTTTTTAGTTATCTATATTATTAAAAGAATAGCTTATAAATAATTATGAGTAATCCAAAAGTAGGTATTATAATGGGCAGCAAATCCGATCTTAATGTGATGCAGGATGCAGCTGATGTTTTAAAAGAACTGGGAGTGGAGTATGAAATCTCCGTAGTTTCGGCCCACCGCACACCCGACCGTATGTTTAATTATGCACGGGCGGCTGCGAGCCGCGGCTTAAAAGTAATAATAGCGGGAGCAGGCGGCGCGGCCCATCTCCCCGGTATGGTGGCTTCATTAACACATTTACCTGTTATTGGTGTTCCGGTAAAATCGAGCAACTCTATTGACGGCTGGGACTCTATACTTTCAATATTGCAAATGCCAAACGGCATCCCGGTAGCGACAGTGGCGTTGAACGCCGCTAAAAATGCGGGTATCCTGGCTGCACAGATAATATCGACGGCTGACGATAAAATCGTTAAAAGCTTGATCACTTATAAAGAAAATCTTAAGAAAAAGGTGGAAGAGTCTGATTTAGGGTTGGAACCTATAACCGGTATAAGTTGAAATGTTGTGATACTTAAAGGTTGTAGTGACGGATTTTGTACTTTCGGACTTTACTGACTTCTGGACTTACCGACTTCAGAATTAATTTAGCGCGGGATTTTCCGGAAAATTAGCAATATGGGCGTATCGTTGACCAAGGCCGATCACAATTTTACGCCAAAAGTTTTCCTCGTCTGATTTAAATATCATATCCAGATTTTTATTGGCAACTATCCAGCTATCGGCTTTTATTTCATTATCAAGTTGTTTTTCTGTCCAGCCTGAATAGCCGGTAAAAAATCTTATCTCTTCAGTGGTTAAGCTATAGTTCATAATTAACTCCTTAACCTTTTCAAAATCGCCGCCCCAAAATACTCCCTCTCCTACTTCAATTCCATCTGCAATTTTATCGGGGCAGCAATGAATAAAGTGCAGGGTATTATTTGCCACCGGGCCGCCTATATAAACCGGTATTTCCGAATAAGATACCTCAGGTAATAGATCGCCCAACAGAAATTCGCTGGGGTGATTCAAAATAAATCCCATTGCTCCTTCGTCAGAGTATTCTGTTAGCAAAATAACCGATCTTTTAAAGATCGGGTCCGGCATAAATGGTTCTGAAATCAATAAACGTCCTGCAGCGGCTGCGATAGTATTGAGCATTGGATTAAATTTTTTGTCAATATAACAAGTTTTACAAAAATATGTTCAGTTGTTTCAATTTGAAAGCCTGTTAAACATTATACGGAATAATTAATTTGTAAGTTTGCAATCATGAACCAGGAAGATTTGCAGAATTTGAGAGAGGATTACAGCGCTGCCTCATTATCTGAATCGGGTACAAAGGCCGACCCTATAAAACAATTTGAAGTTTGGTTTAACGACGCTAAGGAAGCTAATGTCCCGGAATTTAACGCGATGACCCTTGCCACTGCAACTACCGATGGCCGGCCATCGGCCAGGATAGTATTGTTGAAAGGGCTTTATGAAGCAGGTTTTATTTTTTTTACCAATTACCTCAGCCACAAAGGGAAAGAGATCAACAAAAATCCCAATGGCGCATTAACTTTTTTTTGGCCCGAACTGGAACGGCAAGTGCGTATTGAGGGTACTATTGAGAAAGTAAGCAAGGAGGAATCGGAAAAATATTTTCATTCAAGGCCAAAAAATAGCCAGGTTGGCGCGCTGGCCTCGCCGCAAAGCCAGGAAATCCCCGACCGCAAAACACTGGAAGATAAGTGGAATGAACTTGCCGCCGAATATGAAGATAAAGAAGTACCTAAACCCTCATTTTGGGGCGGATATATTTTAAAGCCCCGCATGATTGAATTTTGGCAGGGCCGTCCAAGTCGTCTGCACGACCGTATCGTTTACAAGAAGACAGACAACAAAAATTGGAAAAAAACACGCCTGGCGCCATGAGTTTTGACGATATTAAAGTATTGCTTACAGAAAAATTTGGTGCAGAAGTAATAACCGGCGAAGAAACGGCTGGCTTACAATCCGCATTACTTATTGATCCCGACCGAATAGTTGACGTATGCCTCGAGCTTCGGAATAATTCGGGTACTTATTTCGACTTTCTTTCCTGTCTTACAGGTGTTGATTATGGTGTTGAAACAAACCGCTTCGGTGTGGTTTATCACCTTGCATCAATCCCTTATCAAACACGGCTAACTTTAAAAATAAGCAGAGAAAACAAAAGGGATTTAAATGAATTACCCGTTTTTCCAAGCGTAACATCCGTTTACAAAACTGCCGACTGGCACGAACGTGAGGCTTACGATTTATTAGGGATATTTTTTGAAGGCCACCCTGATCTTAGGCGAATTCTATTACCCGATGATTGGGAAGGGTATCCGTTACGGAAAGATTATAAAACTGCGGAATATTATAAAGGGATAAAAATTGATTAGCTCCGGCTCGCCGGCCGGGGGGGAGTTTTACGATGAAGTATACGGAAGCATTAGAAAATTACAATCAAAAAATAGCTCACGCCGCTACTGAAGACATGGTGCTGAACATGGGTCCGCAGCATCCTTCAACGCATGGAGTTTTGAGGCTGGAGCTGATTACTGATGGCGAGATAGTTAAAGAAGTAATACCCCATATCGGTTATTTACACCGCTGCTTTGAAAAACACGCAGAGTTATTAACCTACCAGCAAACTATACCGTTTACCGACCGACTAGATTACCTGGCTTCGATGAATAACAGCCATGCATTTGTTATGGGTGTTGAACGGATGCTGGGCATCGATAAAGATATTCCAAAACGGATTGAATATATAAGGGTACTGGTTTGCGAATTGAACCGTATCGGTTCACATCTTATTGCAATAGGTACCTATGGGATTGATATAGGCGCTTTTACTCCTTTTTTATGGTGTTTCCGCGACAGGGAACATATAATGGGTATGCTGGAATGGGCGTCGGGGTCGCGTATGTTGTATAATTATATTTGGGTTGGAGGTTTATTTTACGACTTGCCGGTTGGATTTGAAGAACGTTGCCGCGAATTTGTCGACTATTTTAAGCCCAAATTAGTTGAGCTGAACCAGCTTTTAACAGACAACCAGGTTTTCATAAACCGAACAGCTAACGTAGGTGTTTTGCCGCTTGATGTAGCCATAAATTACGGTTGCTCAGGGCCTATGCTGCGCGGCTCAGGATTAAAATGGGATTTGCGCAGAATTGATGGTTATTCTGCTTATCCCGAACTGGAATTTGATGTCCCGGTTGGAAAAGGTGAAATGGGAGCTGTAGGCGATTGCTGGGACCGCTATAAAGTACGCGCTGATGAAATTGCACAATCACTTAGAATGATTGAACAATGCCTTGACCGGTTACAAAAGGAGCTAAAACGGACACCTGATTTTGATCCGCGTGCAAAGCTCCCCCGTAAAACCATTCCAAAAGCGCAGGATTATTATGTTCGGTGCGAGGGAGCTAAAGGTGAATTGGGATTTTATTTTATGGCCGATGGAAAATCAGAAATACCTACCCGGGTAAAGGCGCGTGCGCCAAGCTTTAATAATTTATCAGTATTGCCCGAGATAGCAAAGGGCGTAATGATAGCCGACCTTGTTGCAATTGTTGGATCTATAGATTTTGTACTTGGCGAAGTTGACAGATAACACATAAAAAAAGCGGCTCAATGTTTGCGCCGCCTTCAGAATTTTATAGTTTATTTGGGAAACTTATTGATTATAAACTCTAACCATAAAAACGTAGTCATGTAGTTTCTTTATTTGCTCAACACGGCTTAATCCAGCCAAAACGTTTTTATAATTTAGACTCAAAGTTTCATTTAAAGAATCAGCCGGAATATCCTGTATTGTTTTCAATAAATAGCTCGATTTTACGGCAAAAGCAGCACCCTCAATATGGGTTTGTTTAGCATTTATAATTCCGATAACGGTACCCTTGCCATCAAGTAAAGGGCCCCCGCTATTTCCAAAATCAACCGGCGTTGAAACCTGGTATTGAGTGGTATCGCCGTTAATCCCGCTGCTCGCAGTTAAAAAACCTGGTCCTAAAACTATCGCATCGCGGGGATAGCCGATTGTAAATACGTTTTCGCCTATGTCGCTTTCCGATTTCTTAAAGTTATAAGGTATTGCACCCAGGCCTTTGAATGCTGGGTCGTTTATTTTTAAAACGGCAATATCTGTTTGCGGTTCAGAATAAATTACCTTGACGCGAAACGACCTTCCATCAGCATTTTGAACATATACTGAATCGGCGCCGTTAACTACATGGTAATCTGTTACGATGTAACCGTTTGATGATATTGCAAAACCTGTACCCCTGAATTTACCTGGGTTACTGGGTAAACTTACCGGATGATTAAGGGTGTTAAATCTTGTCCTTAATTGGTCTGTTGATTGTTTTATTTGGGCGACTTCGCCTTTAAGTTTCACATAATTCAATTCACGATTATTCAGATAACCAGTGAAAAACATGGTACATAAAACAGCAAATATCGCTATTGACGCCGCTACCGAAATTTTTGAATGATGGGTACGCCAGAGCTGAACTATCCACGAAGGATGCACCATCAATTCCTCACGCAGAGCGTGAACATCAATTTCGTTGTGAATTGCATCCAGGCGTCGTTCCAGTTCCAAACGCTCGCCATATTGTTTAATCAGCCCGGTAAACTGTTTATGCTCGGCAATCAGATTGTTTACCTCCGGATTTTCAGTACGAAGTGTTTCAAAATGCGCACGCTCCTCAGTGCTCATGTCACCGTTAAGATAACGTTCAATTACTTCTAAAAGTTGGCTTTCACTCATCGCTTTTCTCTCCTTATATCTGCTGAAAAAAAAGTTTCTTCAGCCTTTGCAGACATTTATATTTTTGAGTTTTGGCATTATCTGCATTTGTATACCCAAAATTTTCACAGATCTCCTGCATTGATCTGTTATTTATATAGAAATCCTCTATTATCGTTTTACAGGGTTCGCCCAATAGTTGAAGGGCATTTCCCATCCTGCTAAATTGAACATCCCTTTCGGTATTCTTTTCATTTTCATCATCAACAGTCAGGTATTCTTCAAAATCTTTAATGTTACCGCCATACCTGTTCATTTGGCTAAGTCTTTTTAACCAAAGTCTCCTGCAAATCGAATAAATATATGTTTTAAGTTTACTGCTTAGTTCAAAATTGCCGCCTTTAACTTTATTATAAAGTATAATTATGGCTTCCTGGTAAATGTCCTTAGCATCGTCGGTATTACCATTATTGTTAATAATCAACTGTAATACCATCGGAAAATAAGCCAGATACAACCGCTTTAAAACACTTTCCGAATTATTTAAGATGCCCAGAATGACTTCACTGTCTGAAGGTATTCCGTTGTTTAACTCTTTACTCACTACTTAATACAATTTTTGCGAAATTGTAACCCATAATCGGTAAAAAAAAATTAAAACGGAAATATTTTAGTCCGAAAGTCAGTAAAGTCCGGAAGTCCCTGAGAAATAATGCCCCGGGGGCGCAAATTGCTTGAACTCACCAACCCATCTAAAAACTGTTAACTAAAGATATTACCATCTTTTTCTTGCATATTCAATTTTTAAATTCATATTTTCATCTTTCGGCCTTCAGGACTTTACTGACTTTCGGACTCCAAAAAAAACATTACATTAGCAAAAATGTTACAATCAACACTTTAAACCATTTAAAATGAAAAGCTCCTTCAAACTTCCTTTTTTTGCTATTGCTGTTGCTTTATTTGTAACAGCTTGTGGTGGTAATAGCTCTTACACCGCCGCCGATTCCGTAAAAGTTGACACTTCGCAACCGACTAAGGTCGCCCCCGATACAGTTATTAAAATTGATACAAATGCTTCTACAATCAAAATAGATACGCTCAGCAAAATGATCGCAAAAACACTGGGCGTTAAAAAAACAAACGGAACAAATGATTAAAAATAGCTAATCAGCAATTTTAGCCATCCATCAGAAAAAACGTAAATATTTTAAAATAATTTAAATTTAAACCACTAAAAACGTGCATCTTACGATTTACAGGGAAAATTATCGGGTTACCTTTTTTAAAATGTCGTATTAACAGCAAACATTCACATTTTAAATTATAATAAAAATGAAAAATTCAATCAAAATGGGCGCTTTAGCCTTAGTTATTGCTGTTTCTTTCGCTGCTTGCAAAGGTAAAGGTTCTGCTGGTTCTGATTCAACTAAAGTAGACTCAACTGTTAAAGTTGATTCAACAGTTAAAAAAGATTCTACTGTTAAAATTGACACTGCAAAAAAAGACAGCACTAAAAAAGATACTGCTAAGAAATAATTTTCTTATGCTTTTCCGTTAATTTTTTAGTTTTTAACGTCAAGAGGTGACTTGTAATTTTTTAATAAAATTATGGGTTACCTTTTGTTGTTTTTGGTATTAACAACAAACTATTTAATCACTTAAAAAAATTAACATGAAAAATTCATTCAAAATGGGCGTATTAGCTTTGGCTATCGCTGTTTCTTTCGCGGCTTGCAAAGGTAAAGGTTCTGCTGCTGGCGACTCAACTAAAACTGATTCAGCTAAAATGGACTCAGCTAAAATGACTGACACCGCTAAGAAAATGACTGACACTGCTAAGAAAATGACTGACACTGCTAAGAAAATGACTAAAGACACTGCAAAAATGAAAAAAATGTAATTTCATTTTTTGTTAAAACAAAAGCGCTCCTGATTTATCGGGGGCGTTTTTGTTTTATAGATATCTTTTACCATACGTCCGCTATTTACTCACCTCACCTGCGGCAGGCTGAAGTGAAAGCATAAAATTTGTTAGTTGAAATTAATTTCCCGTTTATATAAACAGATAAATTATTTTTACCGGCAACATATCTGCCATGCTTGCTATCAACCACGTAACCGTACGGTTTCTCAACAACACGCTTTTTACCAATTTAAACTTTGTCGTAAAAAAAGGCGAGAACTGGGCCCTCGTTGGCGAAAGCGGATCGGGCAAGAGCGCTTTGCTGCAAACTATAGCAGGCAGGTTTAATATAACAGGCGGTACAATTGACTACCATTTTTTTGATGATTTTTTAAAAAGCGAAATTTCGACGGATAATTATTTTACTTTTCACAAGCTGATTGCAATTGTCGAAAGCAAACACCACTTTAAAAATCTTTCAAATACAAGTGAGTTTTATTATCAGCAGCGCTATAACTCGTCCGACTCGGAAGATGCCCTTACCGTTGATCAATACCTGCGTTCCATAACACCAACAACCCGCAAGAATACTCCCTGGACTTTTGAAAAAGTAACCGGACTTTTGAATCTTGATTTGCTGCTGGACAAACAATTGATAAAACTATCAAATGGTGAAACAAAACGCCTGATGCTTGCCGCCGCGCTTATAAAAAACCCCACATTGCTATTGCTGGACACCCCTTTAACCGGCCTGGATGTACAAACGCGTAAGGCATTTAATTTAATTTTAAATGAGATCATCGCATCCGGAATTACGGTAATCATGGCAACTTCGGCGCACGAAATTCCCGAAGGTATTACCCATGTAGCTGTTTTGGATGACAGGAAGATCAGCGCCCAAATTTCAAAAGATAAGTTTGACCCGGAGCTGTTTTTCAAGGAAACAAAGGACCAAAT
>DASXMZ010000485.1:0-5114 GCA_036495385.1 Mucilaginibacter sp.
GCAACCTATTGCCGTTATTAAATTAAGCTTATGCCCTGACCCCTCTCTATTTTTGATTTTATTAAATCAAGCCCAAAAAAAAATTAAAATAATACGGAGATGCTGCGCGGGGCCGATTACAATAAACTAATAAATGTTGTAAGATGAAACAAACGCTGTTAATAATCTTTGCTGCATTTTGTTGTACGTGTGCATTTTGCCAAACCCGGACGGACAGTATACCAGCACAAAAAACAAAGGAAAAGAACATTGAATTTACGGTAATGCCGTTTTTAGGTTACAACAGGAACCTCCAGGTAATGCTTGGGGCTATCCCGATGATGATGTATAAGCTAAATGTGAGGGATACCGTTTCTCCCCAATCATTATCGGGGCTTTCGGCTATTTATACTACAAATGGTTCTTATTTTGTTGCGATTTTTAACAGATGGTACGTAAAAGAAGATAAATGGCGGTTTAAACTGTTTGCCCTGACGGGCAATTATACATCACAATTTTTTGTCGATGACGTCGATGAACCTGATTTTTTTGAATACGGCACCAAAACTTCAATTATCAGCATCGGTGGGCAACACAAAATTATAAGGGGATTTTATGGCGGGATTTCTTATACCTATGCTCATTACAATACTGTTTACGAGAATAATATAGCGCCTACCAGTATAACCTATACTAATGGATTGGCGCTAGATTTATTAAAAGATACCCGCGACGCGGTCTATTACCCCACGCAGGGTGACAAATTTAAATTGAGCTGGACGACCTATCCGGAATGGTTCGGCAATGCTGTGGTAGTAAACAGAATTGCTCTGGAATTAAATAAATATTTCCCCGAACGCAATAATAATGACGTAATTGCAGTCCGACTTTTCGGAAAATTTGGTTTAGGAAATATACCATTTGAGCAACAAGTTACCCTGGGCGGGAGAGATATCAGAGGTTATTCGGAAGGCAAATACCGCGGGGATGGTTTAATGGACATTCAGGGCGAGTATCGCTATAATTTCGGTAAGAACATGGGGTTGGTGGGTTTTGCCGGCTTAGCCACTCTTTATGGTTCCGACACGCAAAGCTTTAACTGGAAATTATATCCCGGCGCAGGAGGCGGTTTTCGTTACAATCCGTTTAAGAAAACCAAATTTAATGTGGGTGTCGACGGCGCGGTGGGAAAAGGCGATTATGGGATTTATTTCAGGATTGGAGAAGCATTTTAGTAACCCTTTACAATTGGGTCATCAATTGCATGAAATCTCAGCCACCAGCGTCAACTTTAAATCGCATTCAGGTTAATACGTCTTTCTTACCATCTGACCTAAACATCATAAATAATTGGAAAACACGTTAATAATTAAACAGGAGTTTGTTTAAATTGTACCTATTTGTAACAAATAGTTGACACTTTAATGACAGGGCCTATTTGTTGTAAAATTTGATAAATTTGTTTAAAAAGTCAGAATAGTAACGACCCTAAACAAGCCAATCTCATATTAAGTCAATGAATAATGCTATTAATTATCAACAGGATATAAAAAAAGAGAAAATACTTGAAGCCGCATATCAGCGGTTCTTGCATTATGGCTATTCTAAAACTACGATGAATGAAATATCAGGAGATATTTCTATATCAAAGGCACTACTTTACTATTATTTTCCGGATAAAAGCCAGTTGTATACCGCGGTTATGCGCAAAGTGGCTGATGACTATTTGAATATCCTGGAGAGTAAAATAAACACATTTTCCAATTTAAAAGAGGCATTCGTGTTCCAGATAAACACGCAGCACGAGTTTATTTTAAAAAACTATAACTTTTTTGATTTTTTCAGACTGAATGAACAAAATTTACCTGATGCGATATGGGAAATAGTTGAACAGGTACATAAGTCAGAAATCGACCTGCTGGTAAATGCGATAAAAGCCGAAGTGGGAAAGGGGACGATAAAACCGGTTTTTAATCCTGAAGAAATTATTGGCCTTATCTTAAATGCTTTGCAGGGGGTTAGGATAAGCTCCGTTCCATTAAAAAAAGTAATTTTTCATAACAAGGAGCACCTGAACGAAATACGGGCGAAACGCTTGTTGCTTATTGATATATTTATAAAAGGGCTGACGTGTTAACCTGCTGACTTTTTTAAGGTTATACTATGTCATGCCTTAGTAAAAAGACCCGTGTTTCAATAAACAAAAAATTATAAGTTCTTATATTTGAATAGAAGTTTGATGTGATAGGTGGGTAATTGAATAGATATAAAGAAACTTCTAATTAAGAGGTGATTGTTTTAGAGTGATTGAAGCGGACCGGGAGTATTCCAGATCCGCTTTTTTCATTTATATCATGTAATGAACTGGCTTATCTTGTTTTCAATAGAAATCATAACAGTGTCTTGCGCCTTCAAATTTGTGATAGGTATCTGTTCTTGAAGGTATTGTGGTTTCATAACCTACACTCACTTCTGTGGTACCTGCGGTATTGCCATAGTTTAGCCCCGTGGTAGGTACATCATGACTTACACCCAACCGAAGTTTCTCACCACCATCAGGATTTATATACAAGTCAAATATTACTGATAATACAATTGCCGCCGGTCCGTCCTGCCCGCCTGTGCGGTACCATAACCCAGCATTTATATTAGTCCGTTTATATTGGAAACCGGCATTTAACGATTGTGAAGTCGACTCCTGGTAGTAAATCACTGATGGAATAATGTATGATTTCTGCTCCTCATCATTATTGTCGTCAGGGTTCAGGTCCATCCTGTAACTGGCATGACCGGTAACACGCATCGGTAATTTAAAAGGGGCGCCGGTGAAAGACTCGTTTGGCCGGTTAATGTGTTGCACCGCTGCTCCCAAATCAAACTCGCTTACGACAAGGTTTACGCCTGTACCGGCATCAAAGAAGAACTTGTTGTTATATGCCGGAAATTGGGCCCCGGTTGTAATCCCCGGTAAATATCCAAGTCTCGAATCGATCTGATCATCAAACACCAGTTTATTCCAGTCAATGTCGTCGTTGGTAACGCCCGCCTGTATTCCGAAGGATAATATAAAATCCTCCGAACCAACACTGTAAGAATAAGTTCCGGCAATGTTGTTTTTAGTAAAGTAAGCTGTTCCTTCGGCGCCACGGGTAAATATCATACCGATTCCACCGCCAAACTTTGGTATATTATAGTCAATCGCCGCCGTCATGTAATTAAAGCTGCCGGGAACAGAGGTAAACTGATTACGATAAATGAAGTTCATGCGCAAATCGGCCGGAAACTGGCCGGTAAGCGCCGGGTTAAGATATATAGGTGAATTAAAAAACTGTGAATACATATGGTCCTGGGCGAGGCATTTTAAACTTGCCAGCAATACCATAATCAAAAGCACACAGGGCTTACCCAATTTCCTCATTAATTTATCTTATTATTATTATTTATCTTATTAAATGTATAACCCCGGTTACACTCGGTACAGATTTCTTGATAACGTTTCCTTTCCAATCAGTGCCGTTTATGAAAACGGCCGTAATTTGCCATACATATACCCCCTGAGGCATCGGCGCACCTTTAAAAGTACCATCCCATCCTTCAACGGGCGCCCCACTGGCGTCAAGTTTTCTTGTCTCCCAAATACATTGAGCGTAATTATTAAATATCTGCATGTGCCACTCTTTCATACCCGAGCCCTTAGCCGTAAATGTGCGTAACTCGGTATCACCTCCGTCCGGCATAAAGGCATTTGGTAAGTATACCTGTCCCGGGATACCCGTTATACGTACATAATGAAAAATTGTGCTATCGCAACCTGATTGTGCTATCGTTGTTAATGTAACCTTGTATATACCTGTATCCAGGTAGGTATGGTTCGGGTTTTGTAGTGTAGAAGCCGTCCCATCACCAAAATTCCAGTTCCAGTATTTAGGTATACCCGTTGTTTTATCTATAAAAGAGAAACTGTAGTTTGGTATCTTGGTTACACTATCCGGTTTTTCGGTAAATTGTGCTCCAGGAGGGCCGGTTATAACTATGTAATTCGTTTTGGAAACACTGCTTGTACAGCCGGTGGCCGAATTGGTTGCAGTTAATGTAACTGTAAATGGTGAATTTTTAGACGTGTAAATATGCGGCGGCGGAATGTAGGCGAATGAATGCGGTGATCCATCGCCAAAATCCCATTCATAAAGTAATGAAGCAGCTTGCGTATTCGCATCGCTTGGCGTATTGTTAGTAAAGCTAATTATGACGTCTTTACAGCCAGTTGTATTATCGGCAACAAAATCCGGTACCAGGGCAGGGTATACATCTATGCGAATAGGCGGAGCCGATTCGACAGTTGTACAGCTATTTGCCGCCGTAATGGTAACATAATATGTTCCTGGCGTGTTGAACGTATAAGGCAGCGGCGCTACTGGGCCTTGTCGCCTGTCAAAAACCTTATAATTTACATCGTAAATGGTATAATAGTAAGTATCAGCACCGACAGAGTTATTCACAAAAGTTGTGGTAAATGGCGCACAACCCTTGTTTACCCCGTTTTCAAGGAACATTTGCGCTACCACGTTAGTTACAGATACCGTTATTGGTATAATTTTACTTTGGCCGGTGTTTCCGCAGGTACCTGTCGCCACCATGTACAAGCTAAATGTTTTGGTGGTGTTTGTGTTTATAGCGTTAAACCTTACCTGGTTTTTATTGGTTGTGGTAATTTGCTGAATCAGAACTGAGCCATCATATAAATAATAAGTATAGCTTACATTATTACCCGGAGAGTAGTTGTCTACGGCCAGCGTAAATGGTGAACAACCTGTAATTTGCTGAGGAACGATATAAGCAATTGGCGTATCGGGCCTGATTGTTACGTTAACCGTGTAAGGCGGCCGTTGAGCGCAATTATTAAGTATGTTTAATGAAACCATGTAAGTAGTATCTCTACCATCCTTGCGGGGAACAAAATCGTGCGACGGATTAACTAAGTTTGAAGGAGCAGAACCATCGCCAAAATTCCATTGGAAATTAACGCCGGTTACGGAAGTTGACGTATTGGTGAAATTAACGGTGAAAGGACCGCAACCATCTGTCTTGTTAGCTATAAAGCTTGCAATTACGTCATTTTTGTCTTGAATCTGAAC